>DBME01000219.1 GCA_002298155.1 Holophagaceae bacterium UBA706
TTCGGCGAGCGCAGCGAGCAGGGACCGGGCGGGTTGGGTCGGCGCTCAGGCCTGGGCCCGCGGTGATGCGAAAGCCGCCCCCCTGGGAGCTTTCCTGTGTCCCCTGTGCCTCAGTGCATCTCTGTGTCTGATCAGTTCGCACCCATCGCCACCATGCCGGGCTCGAGCCACGTCCCCACGTTTTCACCCTCCAGGAGCCGATTTCCGTTTCCCCTTCTAGAATGGGGAATCACCTTTCCCCCCACGCGCCCCCAGGACTCCGCCATGACCTTCCGCAAGATTCTCCCCGTCCTCGTGTTCCTCGCCCTCGCGGGCGCCGTGGTGACGGGCCTCCGGCTCACCCGGGACGCCGTGCCGGCCGTGGCCAAGGGCCCGGTGGCCAAGAAGGATCCCTATGTGGTGGATCTGGCCCCCATCCGCACGGCCCGGCGCATGGCGCGCCTGGCGGCCTCCCAGGACGAGAAGCGCATGGCCCACGACGCCGAGCGCCTCGCCGATCACGAAGTGGACCTGGCCTTCGCCGACGCCCTGCGCCAGGCCGCCTACGCCACCCCGCCGGCGACCCCCGAGGTGCGCGCGCTCCTGGCCGCCAAGACGCGCCAGGAGGATGCGGTGGACGACGGCCAGCGCAACCTCGCGCGCCTGGGCAAGAGCCTGGCCGCGGCCTCGGAGCAGGCCAAGGACGCCATCGAGGACCAGATCGAGGTGGCCAAGGCCCAGCTGGAGCTGGACAAGGATGAACTAGACGCCACCGACGCCATGCTCGAGAAGCTGGGCGCCGATCCCGGGGCCCGCATCAAGCGCCTCAAGGCCACCTTCACGTCCGGGGAGCAGATCGCGGCCGAGGAGGATGCCGAAGGCCCCGTGAAGTTCCAGCCCGGCAGCCTCCTGCACCGCCTGGCCATCTGGCAGCGGCTGCGCGGCAAGCTGGCCTCGCTGGACGCCGCCCGGGACGAGGCGATCGCCAAGGGCGAGGACATCGGCGCGCGCCAGCAGGAGCTGGCCCGGGAGGTGGAGCAGGAGAAGGAGGACCGCGAATCCGCCAGGGCCCAGGCCAAGGGCTTCGCCCGGGGCGCCAAGGGCGCGGCGGAAGCCGCCGGAACATCGCGGGAGACGGCCCGGGCCACCCTCATGACCCTGCGGTACTTCACGGAGAACCAGCGGACCCTTGCGGACCTGGGCAAGCGCTACCAGGACCAGAAGGACCTGGCCGAGGTGTACCGCACCTGGCGCGCGGCCGTGGCCGGCGAGGAGCGGGCGGCCCTCCACGCCGTCATGCAGCGCGCGGCGTGGATCCTTGTGGTCATGAGCATCGTGTGGTTCGCGGACTGGATCTTCGAGATGGTCTTCCGGGCCATGCTCGCCGGCCGCAAGCGCATCGGCCGCAACCTCAAGGTGGTGAAGTTCTCCGCCCAGGCCCTGGGCCTGCTCGCCATCGTCCTGCTGGTGCTGGGCACCCCGGGCCAGCTCACCACCCTCCTGGGCCTGGCGGGCGCCGGCCTCACGGTGGCCCTCAAGGATTTCATCATCTCGTTCTTCGGGTGGTTCATCCTCGTGGGCCCCAAGGGCATCCACGTGGGCGACTGGGTCGAGATCAAGGGCGTCGCGGGCGAGGTGGTGGAGATCGGTCTCCTGCGGACCCTCATCCTGGAGACGGGCAGCTGGAGCGACGCCGGGCACCCCACCGGCCGGGTCGTGTCCTTCGTGAACAGCTTCGCCCTGGAAGGGCACTTCTTCAACTTCAGCTCCTCCGGGCAGTGGATGTGGGACGAGCTCGTGGTCACGGCCCCGGCCGGCGAGGACCCGCATCCCTTCGTGGAGTCCATCAAGAGCCTCGTGGAGGCCCGCACCGCCGACAACGCGGCCAAGGCCTTCAAGGAGTGGGAGCAGTCCGAGCGCGGCTACCGGATCCAGGGCCTCAAGAACGAGCCCGGGATCACCATGGTGCCCACCGGAGGCGGCGTGGAGATCCGGGTGCGCTACATCACCAAGGTCGAGGACCGCAACGAGCTGCGCCGGGACCTGAACCAGGCGGTGGTGGACCTGCTGCACGCCAAGCGGGACTGAACCTCGGCTGTCGAGTCCAAAGTCGGCCCGCTTCCGCAGTAAGAGGAGAATCCCACATAAGGAAAATCCAAATGAAAGCCAAATTGATCAAGGCTCTCGTTGCGACGACACTTTTATGCCTTGTCGGGCTTCTAGCAATAGAAGCTGGACGCGCTATTCAACGTGCTACAGCCCCTGCACGCGAAGCCAATCATCTAAGGTTTCTAATTCATTTAGCAATAGACCGGGCAAATTCAAGCGAGGAAGTTGTGAGAGCTTTCGATGGCACGGTAAATACCAATAGGGAGCTAGACCACGGAAATTTATTTAATAACGTAAAATCAGAGAATGGCAATTGCATAGTTCAAATTCACTCAAAGGCACGAAGAGGCACAATAATTTTCAAAGGCGATGCATCAAATAATATAATAAAATTAAGTTATCTATCCATTATTACAGATACAGGGACGGAGATTCGCCCACTTTTGAATTCACAATAAGACCCCATAAACTAAATCACTACAGAAAAAATAGAGCCATTCTAGTCATCTTTGGGTAAGCTGCGTTTACCTAGCAAAACCATAACTTTTTGGACCTCGACCTGACCTTGGACATGGCACGATTTGGTCCGCCCGGCGGCCACGATCCCCTGGGACGCTTTGGCGACGGAATTCAGCCCCTTGTTCTGCGCCGATTAGGGGCGTTCTGCCATCCCCATCCGGCTCGTGGCCCGCCTGTACAACCTCAAACACCTTGGGAAGCCGTCGGCGACAAGCCTCCTGAACACGAGAGGTTCAATACCTCGGTCGTTTGACAGGAAGGACACGAATCTTCGCAATAAGAGCCTTGCGCGTGGGCGCGCGGAACCCAACCTTGCGGAGGATCCGTCGCACGATAACCAATTTTAAACCAATTATTATTACGCTTATCCGAGGAGCCCATGCATCCATCCCCCCTCGCGAGGGCCGGGTTCGCCCTGCTCGCCGCATGCACGCTGTTTGCCGCGGCCCCGCCGCTGCGTTTCGTCCTGGAGAACCGCACCCAGGGTCCGTCCGCCACCGTTCCCGTGTACCTCACCATCACCGGCCAGGATGCGTCGGGCCGGCCCCTGCGCATGGCCCCCGACGGGACCTTCCACCCCTGCAGGCCCGGTGACGCCGCCGGTCCCGGGGGCCGGGCCCCCTACTCCTTCCCCGCCCCGACAAACGGCATCCTCACCATGGACCGCACCGGGGACCTGGTGGGGGGCCGCCTCTACCTCAGCTTCGGCTCCCCCCTCTTCCTGCGGGTGGACCCCGCCACCGGCGGCCTGGTGCAGCCGGACCCGGCCAACCCGGGGGATCCCAACTGCTGCGTCCTGTTCGACTGGATCGAGTTCACCCTGGCCGGTGGATCCTTCAACGGCAATACCACCTGCGTGGACATGTTCGGCCTGCCCATCACCCTCGCGGTCCGGGACGGGCACGGTGCCGAGGTGGGGCCGGTGGGCCTCGACGCGCGCCGCTCCGACCTCATGGCCGCCTTCCGCACGGAAACCGCGGCCCCCTTCCACACCCTGGTGCAGCCGGACGGCATGCGCATCCTGGCGCCGGGGCATGCCCCCACCGGTGCCCTGGCGACCTGGCTGGACCCCTACCTGACTGCCATGTGGGCCCGCTACCGCACAACGCCCCTGGTGCTCACCCCCGGCGACACGTACGTCGGCCATGGGGAGCCCGGCGGCGCCCTGGTGTTCAACCGCGCCGGGGACCCGACCCGCCATGTGATCCGGGCCCGGCCCACCACCGTGGAGACCTACCGCTGCGACGGCCCCCTTGCGGAAGGCACCCCCATCGAACGGATGCTGGGCGCCCAGGTCGCCGCCCTCCTGAACCGCCACCTGCTGGAACGCCCCGATCTCTGGCGGTCCGCGGCCGCCTACTACCTGACCTCCCCCACCAACGACTACGCCCGCTTCTGGCACCGGCACGGACTGGGCGGCAAGGCCTACGGCTTTCCCTACGACGACGTCAACGACCAGTCGACATTCATCCACGTGGACGATCCGACGGAGATCCGCCTGGGCTTCCGCATCGACTAGTCGAGATGCTATTCCTCGTTCCCCGCGCCTTCCGGCGGCAGGATCCGCGACGCCCCGCCGGGGCTGGACGGGTCGTGGGGCAGGCTGCCCCGGGGCGAGCGCAGGTAGACGTAGGGCGTGGCGAACAGGAAGTTGGACACCCGGCTCGTGTACACGTCGGCGTAGCGCTCCACCTGGCGGGCCAGATGGCTCTTGTCATTGCCGGCGCGGGTGAGGAGCCCCCAGCGTCCGTTGGTGAGCTCCGTGGCGGCCTTGGCCAGGGGGGCGATCTCGCTGTCCAGGGGCAACAGCCGGGCGCGCAGTTCCGTGAGGCGGGCTTCCAGGCAGGCCGCGGACTCCGCGGGCACCGGCGCGTAGCCGCCCCGGATCCGCTGCAGGGCCAGGCGGGTCTGGGAGAACTGCCATTCCAGGTTCTCCTTCTCCTCCATCTTGGCGGCGATGGTGCGCTCGGCCCCGGCGAAGGACTCCAGCGCCTCCACCTCGGCCTCCAGCTCGCGGAGGATGAGGGCCGTGCGCCAGCGCAGGGTCGCCTTGCTCACGTGCACGTCGCCGAACATGTGGTCGCCCACATAGAGGATCTCGTCGCCGCCCATGCCCAGGTCCTTCTCCACCTGGGCCGCGCTGCCGCCCATGTAGGCCACGCCGGGCTGCAGCGGTCCCGACAGCGGCCGCAGGAGCCCGTCCTCGGTGACCACCTGGAAGAAGGGCGCCCGGGTGGTGAAGAAGTCCGGCTTGCGGGCCCCCACGATCACCAGGTCGAACAGGTCGCGCCAGGTCATGCCCTCGGGCAGGAAGCGGTCGAAGGAATAGGTCATCATGGCCGACGAGAAGTTCCAGTCGGAGTTGGTGATGAGCAGGAGCTTCTTGCCGGCGTTCTTCTGGTCCAGGAGTGTCAGGGCCGTTTCGGGGTCCAGGATCACGCACGCTTCGGGATGGGCCACGATGTCGGCCTTGAGCCGGCCCTCGATGTGCTGGGCGTCCACCACCTCCCGCACCCGCTGGTAGAGTTCCCGGTAGCCCATCACCTCCGGCAGGCGCCGCTGGTCCAGCAGGTCCACCATCTGGGCGTAGAGACAGCCCTCGGACAGCGAGAAGAGGGTGTTGAGGAAGACCCACCGGCTGTCGGACAGGTCCACCTGGGTGCCGGCGTAGGCCACCCGCTGGTCCCCGAAGGACAGGGGCGTGGTGCCGTGCTGGGCCCGGCGCACCAGGCCGAAGCGGTTGGCCTTCACGATGTTCCCCGTCTGGGTGTCGATCACCAGGCCCCGGGCCACCATGCCCTGGTCGAAGGCCAGGTCCTCCACGGGCCAGCCCTGCTCCAGGAACCGCTCCCGGGCATATTCGAACACCTGGCGCTCGAAGGCGTCCACGCGGTAGGTCACCAGCGTGTAGTCCATGTCGTACCCGATGGCCCGCAGGGACCTGAAATTCAGGGTGCGGTTGCAGAAGACGCCCCGGCTCCGGGGGTGGGTCTGAAAAAGATCGCGATCACCGGTCATGGACCAAGCATAACGTGCCGGCGCTGGGCGCCCCCAGTTTCCGCTCGCCTTGGGAACTTCAAGTCCTGCATGATCGAAGCAGGCCCTCAGGCCACCAACGATCCCACTGGAGTTCCGAATGCGCACGACTTCCCTCCTGGCCCCCCTTCTGGCCGCGGCCCTGGCCGCCGCTGTTCCTGCCCGGCCGAAGCTGGTGGTGGTCATTTCCGTGGACCAGTTCTCCGCCGAGCTCATGTCCCGGTGGTGCCAGGACATGCCCGGCGGCCTGGGCCGGCTCCACCGGGAGGGCACCGCCTTCCTGGACGCCTACCAGGACCATGGCTACACCGAGACCGGCCCCGGCCACTCGGTGATCCTCACGGGCCGCCACCCCATGCACACCGGGATCACCTACAACACCTGGCTGGACCGGACCACCCACCGCACCACGTACTGCGTGGAGGATCCCAAGGGGACGCCCCTCGCCGGCCACGCCACCCCCGTCGGCCCGGCCCACCTGGACGCCACGCCCCTGGGCGAGTGGCTCACCACCCAGGTGAAGGGGAGCCGTTCCTTCGCCGTGACCGGCAAGGACCGTTCGGCCATCCTCATGGCCGGGCACAAGGCCCAGGGCGTCTATTGGTTCGGCGGGGCGGAAGGCTTCACAACCACCGCCGCCTACGCCTCCACCCTGCCCGCCTGGCTCACCACGTACAACGTCCAGCTCATGGACCGCCTCCGGGACCAGAGCCTCTACTGGACCGCCCTGGACGAGCGGGGCATGCCCCCCGCGGCCACCTACTCCCTCCATGGCCAGGCCGTGACCATGGCCCTGCCCCGCGCCATCCACGCCGTGGGCATGCCCATGGACACCGCCTTCTGGGCCCGCTTCCGGGCGACGCCCTTCTTCGACGTGGCCATCTTCGGGGCCGCCCGGGCCTTGATGGACGCCGAACACCTGGGGGAGGGCCCCGCCACCGACCTCCTGGCCCTGGGTCTTTCCGCCACCGACTATGTGGGGCACCGGTATGGCAACGGCGGCCCCGAGATGATGGACCAGCTTCGGCGGCTCGACCGCGAACTGGGACGCTTCCTCGACCAGCTCCAGGCCAAGGTGCCCGGTGGCCTCTGGGTGGTGCTCACCGCCGACCATGGCGCGGCCGATTGCCCCGAGCGCCTCCAGGCCCAGGGCATCCCCGCCCGCCGCATCGTCCCGCGCACCCTCGGAGAGAGTCTCAATCGCGAACTCGCCAAGCGCCTGGGCGGCAAGCGGGACTACCTCCTCCCCATGGACGGCCCCCAGGTCTACCTGAACCCCGAGGCCCTGGCCGAGAACGGCCACACCCGGGCCGAGATCCTGGCGACCCTGCTGCCCCTCCTCAAGGGAAACCCCGATGTGGCCGAAGCCTGCACCGCCGAGGAACTGTCTGCTTGCACGCCTGATCCCCAGGAGGCTCCCACCCATCGCTCCCTCAAGACGATGCTCAGGCTCAGCTTCGTGGAAAGCCGGTCGGGCGACGTGCTCCTGGCCTTCAAACCTTTCCTCTTTATAGATGACCCCAAGGACGCCCTCTCCCATGGCCTCCCCCAGGATTACGACCGCCGCGTGCCGCTCATCTTCTGGGGCCCCTGGAAGGCCGAGCGCCGGACCGAGCCGGTGCGCATCATCGACCTCGCCCCCACCCTCGCGAAGGAACTGCGGATTGAGACGCCAAATCAGGTGGATGGCCGCCCGCTGCTATTAAAAATCAAGGAATAGGCATAGCCTTCGCACAAAAGTCCAACATCCATGAAACGGCTGTGTGACAAGATTGTCATTTTTGTTCCCAGGATGAACACTTTTTTTCCGTTCGGCCTTTAAAACCCTAAAACGAGTGTGATATCGTCATTCCCACACCTTCGAAAGAGGTACCCAAAACCCTGCGGCGCCGATGCGCGCAGGAGTCGTCTAAGCCCGCCAAGGAGTTCAGATGCAAACGAGGAAGTCCTGCTTGATCCTGCTATCGTCGCTGGCTTGCGCCGTGGTAGCCACCGCCCAGACCGGCACCACCTCCGGCGCCGTCCGGGGCAACGTCAAAGCCAAGAAGGGCGCGGCGGTCGCCAACGCGACCGTGTCCCTCCGGAATCTCGAGACCGGCTACTCGCGCACGATGACCACGGACGGCCGGGGTGACTACCAGTTCCCCTTCCTGCCCGTGGGCGGATACGAGGTGACCGTCACAGCCCCGGGTCTCAAAACGGCGAAGGACAGCAATGTCCGCGTAAGCCTGGGCCAGACCAGCAACCTCAATTTCAGCCTCGATTCGGCTGAAGCCTCCGCCATCGTCGAAGTGATCGCCGAATCGTCCCAGGTTGACGCCACCCAGATCAACACCCAGACCTCCATCAACCAGGACGTCATCGACGCGGTGCCCGTCAACGGCCGCAACTTCACCGACCTGGTCCAGCTCACCCCCGGTGCAGCCACCGGCGGAACCTCCTACTACACTTCGGTCGAAGGTGCCCGCGGCATCCAGAACAACCTCCAGATCGACGGTGCCAGCTTCAACAGCAAGTTCAACTCCGAACAGCGCGGCGGCACCCGCATTCCCTTCTCGTTCGGTCAGGACTCCATCAAGGAGCTCCAGGTCATCACGAACTCCTTCGACGCCCAGTTCGGTGATGCCGTGGGCGCCGTGGTGAACGCCGTTACCAAGTCGGGCACCAACGATCCGTCGGGCATGGCGTTCTTCCTCATGCGCCCCAATTCCATGGTCGCGAAGGTCAAGGCTGTTCCCTACGATCCCAAGGGCGTCACCAACAAGGATGAAGTCCGCACGCGCAACTACCATCAGGTCCAGGGCGGATTCAATTTCGGCGGCCCCATCATCAAGGATCGCCTCCACTACTTCATCAACGTGGAAGCCACCCGGAAGAGCGAGGACAGCGTTCCCGCCTTCAGCTTCAACCCGGATGTGAAGGCGACCACCAACACCGAGACCGCCTTCAACACCTTCTTTAGTGACGCCGGCATGGGTTCGCGGCTCATCACGGCCCCGGGCACGACCCTGAAGCAGGAGAAGGACAAGTCTTGGCCGGATCAGCAGACCCATGTCGTCGTCATGGGCCGCCTGGACTGGACCATCAACGAGAACCACCGCGCCACCCTGCGCCTGAACTCCCAGAACTACAAGGGGTTGAATGACATCTACCCCGGCGTCCGCCACACCGACACCGCGGAGTCGGGCGAATCCACCATGAACTTCAAGAGCCTTTCGACGGTCCTGGAACTGAACTCCGTCTTCAGCACCAGCTGGCTGAATGAAATGCGCATTCAGAATTCGACGGAAGACCGCCCCACGACGCCGAACTCGACCATCTGCGCCCCCGTTCGCATCGCGAGCGTCAGCGGATCCTATTACATCAACGCCGGTCAGTACTACATCGATCCTCGCACCACCAAGGAAACGACCAACCAGTTCCAGGACAACCTCACCTACATGACGGGCGACTGGACGTTCAAGGGTGGCGTGGACATGCAGTGGATCCACATGAAGAACCGCTACCTCCCCAGCGCCAATGGAAACTGGTCCTTCACGACCTATGAGGTCGCCAACTCCTGGTTCGCCGGCGACGCCATTGCTGGAAGCGGCGTTTCCTACACCCAGGGCTATTCTCCCCTCGATGGTGTTTCCGATTTCTCGGAAAAGTATTTCGCGGGCTACCTGCAGGCCCAGAACAACGGGCTCTTCGACAAGCGCCTCATGCTGAGCCTCGGCGTCCGTGCAAGCTCCGAACAGTGGAGCGGCAATCCCAACCCCAATCCCAAGCTGCAGGGCCTCGATCACCAGCCTGACGACCATTCGGTGGATCCCCGTTTCGGGTTCAGCTTCGACCTCTTCGGCAATTCCAAGACCGTGCTCAGGGGCGGCATCGGCTGGTTCAGCATCAGCAACCCCGGCCAGACGGCGTCCGGTGCCATCATGAACAACGGCATCAACCTCCTCACCTACTCGGTCAGTTCCTCGACCAAGCCGGAACTCTTCAACACGGGCGGGATGCTCTCCCGCGCCGAGCGCTGGAGCGGCCCCATCGCCGACCCGGGTTCCATCACGGCCCTGCCCGTTTCGCAGCTCTCCAACCTCAGCTCGGATGCCGTCCAGGCCACCATCATCGACCCCAACGCCAAGATGAGCCGCGCCCGGTCGATCTCCCTGGGCGTGGAGCAGGACCTCGGCGATGGCTATACGGTCGCCGTCCGCGCGACCTACAAGAACTACTACAACCTTCAGTACGGCGTGAACATCAACCTCGCCCAGTATGTCAACAACACGGAAAGCACCCCCACCGGGTACTACAACGACGGGTACACCTCCAAGAACAACAAGTTCTCCAACCTTCCCACCTACCGTCCCTACTTCGCCATCGTCCAGGGGCGAACCCTCGATCTGTCCGGCTTCGGCGATGTCATTCTTTCCCGCTACGACGGGGAAGGCCGCTACCGCAGCCTCGTGCTCGAATTCGGCCGCAACAGCGGAAATTCCTGGGGCTACAAGGGCAACATCACCCTCGCCAAATCGGAAGACAACAACTCGAACGAACGCTCGACTCTCACGTCGGCAAGCGTTCTCACCGAGAACCCTGCGGATCCTCTCAGCTCTTACGCCATCAGCGACAACGACCACACGTTCCGTGGGGTTCTGGTCTGGTGGACGCCCAGGATCTATGGATTCAAGATCTCCGGCAACATGAGTTTCATGACCGGCCGTCCTTTCACGGGCTACTTCTACAACGACCAGAACGGCGACGGCAAGTTCATCGACACTTACAACGGCCGCAACACCTTCCGTCAGCCTTCCGTGAAGACGTTCGACCTGCGCATCGACCGCTCGTTCCACGTTTCCAAGGGACTGTCCCTGGAAGGGATCATCGACTGCTACAACATCCTGAACTGGGCCAATCAGTATACGTCCCAGACCAACGTCGCTGCAGGCCCCAACACCTACCCCGACAGCTACACCGCCGCCTTCGGCCAGATCGACCGCGCCGACAACCGTACGCGCGAGTTCCAGTTCACCCTCAAGGCGCGCTTCTAGGCAATTAATCCAGACGATATCCCATCCATACGTCTCCAAAGATCACATCGGAGGTACCATGCGCAACAAATCGCTCTTGAAGGGGACATCATCAATCCTGGCAGCTGGACTCAGCCTGGGATTGCTGGTTCCTACGACCACCTTGATTCTCGGCTGTTCTACCTCGGCCAAGGACAAGGCCAGCAGCACCCACGCCGCCATCTCGGGGTTCTACGCCACCAACAGCGCCAACGCCGCCAAGACCACGACCGCCAGCTCCATCACCATCACCAAGGGAGACACGGTCTGGCTCCGCGCCAACTACGGAACGACCGGCGGAACCGCCACCATCATGCCCGGCAATTTTGCAGTCGTGCCGAATGTGCCGATCAACCTTGGCGCCCTCTCGGCCGATGCGACCTACACCCTCACCGTGACCAATGATTTCGGGGAGTCGGTCACCGCCACCGTTTCGATCCACGCGGTCGATGCCCCCGCCACCACGATCACCGCCCCCAGTTCCGTGGTTCGGGACACCCCCGGCCTTACGGCCTCCGTACCCGATGTCGCCGGGTCCACCTACACCTGGACGCTGGATAAGGGCGTCATCACGAGTGGGGCGGATACGCACACCATCACGTTCACGTCCGGCTCCGCCGGTTCCGCGGGTGCGGCCTCGACGATGACCCTCACCTGCAAGGTCACCAACGCGGCCAAACTGGCGGCGACCTCCACCGCCACCTTCCCCGTGGTGGCGATCATTCCCTCCGCCCTCACCTATCCTTCGAATTCGATCGTCTGCTATCAGAACGTGCCCTTCACCGCGGTGGCTCCCACCTACAGCGGCGACGCCGTCCAGTCCTTCTCCATCGCCCCTGCCCTTCCGGCTGGCCTCAACTTTGATACCACCACCGGCAGGATCTCCGGAACGCCCACGGCAGCGACGGCCAACGCCACCTACACGGTCAGCGCGACCAACAGCGGCGGCACTGCCCAGGTCGCGGTGCAGCTCATGGTTGATTCGCAGCCCAGCGTGACCCTGATGGCGAGCCCCAGCACCATCGGCCCCAACGGTGGCTCCATCCTCACCTGGGCCGTTGATGATTCCGTTTCAGGCTTCACCATCGATCAAGGCGTCCAGACGACGGTCTTCGATACGACCACCATCAAGACCGGCACCTTCAATGTCCACCCCTCCGCCACGACCCTTTACACCATGACGGCCAATCTGGTCGCGGGCGGCAGTGTCCAGCAGTCGGCCACCGTCACCTTGGATTCCACGCCGCTGACCATTTCCAGCTTCACGGCGGAAAAGCTGACCACCACCTTCGGCGCCAGCGACAAGCTGTCCTGGACCCTGACCGGCACGCCCAACTCGCTTCTCCTGAACGGCGCCAGCGTACTTGGGACCAGCAACATCACCCTCGTCCCGGCCCGCCGGCAGCTCTTCCATCTGAACGCCGTGAACGGCAACGCCGATGTCTCCTCTGATATCACTGTCGCCGCCATGGGCCTTGATCTTGTCGCCGGCAACATCGCGGGCGCGGGAACGGCCGATTCCGCCACGGCTTCCACGGCTCAGTTCAATGCGCCTCGCCAGATCGCCGCCGATGCTGCGGGGAACATCTTCGTCGCCGACGCGGGCAGCCACACAATCCGGAGGGTTGCGACCTCGGGTGCCGTGACGACCATTTCCGGCATGCCTGGCCTCACGGGAAGCACCGACGGGACCTATGGCAATGCCCTCCTCAATGCTCCCCGGGCCATCGCCGTCTCGGCTGATGGAACGAATGTCTATGTCATGGATTGCGGTAACAAGATCCTGCGAAAGGTCAACCTGTCCGGCGGTGTCTGGACGACATCCACCATCGCTGGGGTCACGTTCGGCGGAAGCGGCTATGGTCAGATGACCCTGGATCCCACCGGGGCCTTCCTCCTGGCGGCGGACTACAATACCCAGTGCATCCGCATCGTGCGGCTCAGCGATGGCGCCTCCGGGATCTATGCCGGAACCTCTGGATTCGGCCATTTTGATGTGAGCAACGCCTCCCTGGCCGGGATCCTCTTCGACAACCCTGAAGGCATCGCTTTCAACAAGGCAGGAACCTACTTCTACGTCCTGGACGCCTTCGCCAACACGAACAACTACCTCCGCGCCGTCCAGTGGGTTACCCCCCCCGCCTCCGGCGCCCTTACCCAGCCCATCGGCAGTTCCTTCACCGTCGCCGGCGCCGGGCCCAAGGGATTCCAGGATGGCACCGGCAGCTCCGCCTACTGGAATGGAGCAGCAGCCCTCTGTGTCGACTCCAACGATGTCATCTGGATGACCGACTCCAACAACTCCGTCATCCGGACGATCACTGTTCCGACCATGGGCAACAATACGGGTGTCGTCACCACCGTCGCAGGAACGCTGCCCACCGGAACCTACCCCACGACCGGCATCACGGCCGTCACCGGCAATACGGATGGCGCCCTCCTCTCGGCCAAGTTCAACAACCCGCAGGGCATCCTGGCGATCGGAAGCGACATCTACGTTTCCGAAGTCAACAACAGTGTGATCCGCAAGATTTCCGGCTCCACCGTTTCCACGCCCATCGGCATGGCGATGCAGACGGGCAATGTCGACGGCAGCGCCAGTGCCGCAAGGTTCAGCGCTCCTCTCGGTATCGCCTGCGGCGGCGGTTTCGCCTATGTGGCTGATACCGGCAATGGCAGCCTGCGCAAGATCCAGATCAGCGACGGCGCCACCACGACCCTGGTCACCGGCCTCACCGGCATCAAGGGCACTGCGGTGGACAAGAACGGTCTGCTCTATGTCACCGACGTCACGACCAAGGCGGTCTACCAGGTTGCTGCCAACGGCACCCTGACCACCATCCTTAACGCTGGCCTTACGGCTCCCCAGAGCATCGCGGTGAGCCCGCTGGATCCCACCCTGCTTTACGTCATCGATGGCAACGCCGTCATTGAAATCAAGGTGACCCGTCAGCCTGACGGCACCTTCACGAGCGCCGCCATCACGAACACCATTGGCAGCCAGGCCTCCACCGGCCTCACCAACAGCACCACGGCTTCCGCGGTCCGTTTCAAGACCGCCGGCACCGGCTACTGGCCCGGCCTCGCGGTTGACGCCAGCGGTAACGTCCTGGTCGCCGATTACGGCAACAGCTGCATCCGGAAGATCACCTTCAGCCCCGCCTTCGGCGTCACGACCTTTGCCGGCAGCACCTACGGCTTCGTCGACAGCACCACGCTGACCACGGCCAAGTTCAACTACCCCACCGGCATCCTCATCGACCCCGCCGGTAACATCTTCATCGCCGAGAAGGGCAACCACACGATCCGCAAGATCGACGCAGCCGGCACCGCCGTGACCACCGTCATCGGCCTTGCCAGCGGTGGCAACCCCGTCCGCATCGGCGCCCTCGCCGGCACCATCGGCACCGGTGGTACCTCGGGCCTCTACCAGCCCTACGGAATCGCCATGGACAGCAACGGCGACCTCTTCGTCGTCACCAACAACGGCGTCATGCAGGCCACGCTGATCGGTTCCGCTCAGTAATCACGATCCGAT
>DBME01000094.1 GCA_002298155.1 Holophagaceae bacterium UBA706
GCCGCGCTCATGCAGGTCGTCGACGTTCTGCGTCACCACCAGCACTTCGGAGGGCCATTCCGCCTCCAGGCGCGCCAGGGCCTCGTGGGCGGCGTTGGGCTTAACCTGCCCCAGCTGCGCCCGGCGCTGGTTGTAGAAGGCATGCACCAGGGCCGGGTTCCGCCGGAAGGCCTCGGGGGTGGCCACGTCCTCCACCCGGTGGTTCTCCCACAGCCCTCCCCCGTCCCGGAAGGTGAGCAGTCCGCTTTCGGCCGAGATCCCGGCACCGGTGAGGACGACGATGGGCATTCCGGGAGCCAGGCGCATGGCAGTTCCTTCCACAGGATGCATTGTGTTACGAGCATGGGTTGAACGATAATCGAGGTCAACCCGGGAGTCGCCATGCGTCTTGCCAGCCTCTGTCTTTCCCTTCTGATCCCCATGACCGCCATGGCCCAGGAGCCCGTGTGGCTCACGGACCTCGGGGCCGCCAAGGCCGTCGCGGCCAAAGAGAACAAGCGGATCCTGGTCGACTTCACCGGTTCGGACTGGTGCCCCTACTGCATCCTCCTGCACAAGGAGGTCCTGTCGACGCCGGCCTTCGCGGCCTTCGCCAAGGACTACGTCCTGCTGAAGCTGGACTACCCCCGCAAGGCGGGCCGCACCCCCGAGAAGATCGCCGCCGACCCCTCCCTGGGCCAGCTCATGACCCTCAAGGACCAGTACAAGATCTCCGGCTTCCCCACCGTCATGCTGCTCGATGCCACCGGCGCCGAACTGGCCCGCCAGGAAGGCTACGAGAAGGGCCAGGGCCCCGCGGCCTACCTCGCCGCCCTCACGGCATCCAAGCCCCGTTCATAGATCCCAGTTCACGGAGCAGCGGATCGGCCCCTTCCGGATCGCCGCGAAGCAGGCCAGGCATTCCTCGCAGCGCTTGATCTCCCCGTCCCGGCCCTCCAGCAGCTTCTCGGCCACGCCGAAATCCGCGATGAGGGGCCGTGCCAGGGCCACCAGGTCCGCCTGGCCCCGGTCCAGGACGCTCTGGGCCAGGCCGGGCTCGCTGAGCTTGCCCACGGTGATGACGGGGATGCCCACGGCCTCCCGCAGCTGGCGCGCGGCGGGGGCATAGCCGCCGCCGGGGGTGCCCTTGGGGGGGACGGAACTGGTGTTGAGGAAGGGGTGGCCCTCCCAGTCCCCCAGGGAGGACTGGCCGATGCCGGAGGCGTCGATGACGTCCACGCCGGCCTCCTCCAGGTCCTGGGCGAAGGCGGCCGCCTCCTCCGTCGATAGTCCGCCTTCCAGGTTCTCGATGGCATGGAGGCGGCAGAAGATCAGGAAGTCCTTCCCCACGGCCTCCCGCACCGCCCGCGCCACGGCGATGCCCAGGCGGAACCGGTTCCGGGCGCTGCCCCCCCACCGATCCGTGCGGTGATTGGTCACCGGGGACAGGAACTGGGAGATCAGGTAGTAGTGGGCCGCATGGATCTCGACCCCATCGAAGCCGGCGGCCCGGGCCCTGCGCGCGGCCTGGGCGAAGGCCGTGATGACGGCCTGGATCTCGTCCTCGGTCATCGCCCGCGGCGCCGGCCCCGGCAGGAGGGCCACCTCGGAGGGCGCCAGCCGCGCCACGGCGGGATCCTCCCGCACGGACCGGGCCCCCCCGTGGACGATCTGCAGGACCGCGGGGACCCCCTGCTCCCGGATGGCGCCGGCGATGCGGGCCAGGCCCGGCACCTGGGCGTCGTCCCAGGCCCCCAGGAGCCGGGGCATGATGGTGGCGTCGGGCAGGACCGCGGTGGACTCCACGATGACCAGGCCCAGGCCGCGCCGGGCGTGGTCCCGGTACCAGGCCACCTGGGCATCGGTGGCCAGGTGGTCCTCCGCGAGGCCGGTGACCATGGGCGCCATGACCAGGCGGTTCGGGAGCCTGAGGCCCTTGATGTGGAGGGGGTCCGAAAGGATCGGCATGGCATGGCCTCGTGGCGGCGGAACCCCCATTCTTCCATGGGAATTCCGACCCGGACGGCAGTTTCTGGTCGACTTGGCTGAGATTGCGTCTAGGATCGTCACCTGAATTCCTCAAAGGAGCCGGGAAATGGCCACGGGACCCCAGGACGACCTCCACGCCGCTGCGCAACTGAGCGAATCCCAGCAGGCCGCCATCCAGCGCCTCCAGCGGGACGAGAACGTCATCCCCGCCCCCATCTGGCTTTCCCGCCAGGCGCACCTGGCCAACGACGCCGTGGAGCGCGCCCATGCCCAGACGGATCCCGACGGGTTCTGGCGGGACCGCGCCAAGCTCGTGGACTGGATCGAGCCCTTCAAGGAGGTCAGCCGGTTCGACCCTCCCGCCCACCAGTGGTTCGTGGGCGGCAAGCTCAACGTCTCGGTGAACTGCATCGACCGGCACGTGTATTCCGAGCGCCGGAACAAGGCCGCCCTCATCTGGGTGGGCGAGGACGGCGAGGAGCATGCCTACACCTACGGCCGCCTCTACCGGGAGGTGAACCGCTTCGCCAACACCCTTCGCAACCTCGGCGTCAGGAAGGGCGACCGGGTCATCATCTACATGCCCCTGTGCCCCGAAGGGGTGATCACCATGCTGGCCTGCGCGCGCATCGGCGCCATCCACTCCGTGGTCTACGCCGGCATGGGCACCCAGGCGCTCCGGGCCCGGATCGTGGACTGCGAGGCCAAGATCGTCGTGTGCTCGGACTTCACCTTCCGCCGCGGCAAGAAGGTGCCCCTCAAGCCCACCGTGGACGAGGCCGTGCGCGAACTGTTCTCCGTCGACCATGTCATCGTGCATCGCCGCGGCTCCCGCCCGGGCGACGAACCCTACTCCTTCGAGTCCGAGCGCGAGCACGACTTCTACGACATCCAGGAGGCCCACAGCATCCACTGCGAGCCCGAGCCCATGGACGCCGAGGATCCGCTGTTCATCCTCTATACCTCCGGCACCACCGGCAAGCCCAAGGGCGTCGTGCACGCCACCGGGGGCTATCTGGTGGGCGTGACCTACCTGGCCCGGGCCTTCTACCAGATCACCGACCGGGACATCTACTGGAGCACCTCGGACATCGGCTGGATCGTGGGCCACTCCTTCATCGTCTACGGCCCCCTCTCCTGCGGCGCTACCGTCTTCTGCCGCGAGGGCGTGCCCGACTACCCGAGCCCCGAGGTCACCTGGGAGCTGTGTGAGCGCTACGGCGTCAACCTCATGTTCACGGCGCCCACGGCCATCCGCATGTGGATGAGCCACGGCCCCTCGGCTCCGGCCAAATACGACCTGTCCCGGTTGCGCCTCATCGCCTGCGCCGGGGAGCCCCTCAACCCCGAGGCCCACCTCTGGGCCCAGAAGCACCTCGCGGGCCAGAGCGACGGCATGGTCGTGGACAACTGGTGGCAGACCGAGATCGCCGCCCCGGTGCTGGGCACCCTGCCCACCTTCGAGGCCCGGCCCGGCAAGGTCGGCAAGCCCCTGCCCGGGGTCATGGCCGAGGTCGTGGACGCCGACGGCAACCCCGTCCCCGACGGATCGGGCGGCCTGCTCATCCTCCGCAAGCCCCTGCCCTACATGATGCGCACCGTATGGGGCGACCACGCCCGGTACGAACGCTACTGGAACCAGATCCCCGGCGGCGTCTACACCGCCGGCGACATCGCGGTGCGGGACCGGGACGGCTACTTCGCCGTGCTGGGGCGCTCCGACGACGTCATGAACGTGGCCGGCCACCGCATCGGCACCGCGGACGTGGAGGGGGCGCTGGTGCGCCACCCCGCGGTGGGCGAGGCCGCCGTCATCGGCCTGCCCGACCCGGTCAAGGGCGAGCGCATCAAGGCCTTCGTGGTGCTCCGCGCCGGCATCGAGCCCGGCGTGGGCCTCATCGCCTCCCTCAAGGACCATGTTCGCCAGGACCTGGGCCCCATCGCCACCCCCTCGGAGATCGAGGTCCGCGCCTCCCTGCCCAAGACCCGTTCGGGCAAGATCGTCCGGCGCTACCTGAAGGCCATCGAGATGGGCGAGGATCCGGGAGATTTGTCCACCCTGGCGGACTAAACGCCAGCCGCCCGCCTGCGTCTACCTTGTACGGGAATCCATCCTGAGGGAGAACGTATGCGTTCGTTGACCTGGTTGACGCTGCCCATGGTTCTGGCATCGGGGGCCTACGCCCATGCCCAGATCGACGCCCGGCTCATGCGGTACCCCCATGTCTCCGCCACCCAGATCGCCTTCACCTACGCGGGCGACATCTGGGTCGTCGCCAAGGGCGGCGGCGTGGCCCAGCGCCTCTCGACCCCCAAGGGCGAGGAGGTCTTCGCGCACTTCTCCCCGGACGGCAAGGAGATCGCCTTCTCGGCCAACTACGACGGCAACATGGACGTCTACGTCATGCCCGTGGCCGGAGGCGTACCCACCCGGGTCACCCACCACCCCGCCACTGACCGAGTGGTTGGTTGGACGCCAGATGGCGGGTCGGTGATCTTCGCGTCGGGCATGGAATCCGGCCGCGACCGATTCAGCCGCCTCTTCCTCGCCCGCAAGGACGGCGGCCTGCCCAAGGCCCTGCCGGTGCCCTATGGCGAATTCGGCGCCCTCTCCCCCGACGGCAAGGTCCTGGCCTACACGCCCATCTCCACGGATTTCCGCACCTGGAAGCGCTACCGGGGCGGCATGGCCTCGGAGATCTGGCTCTACGACCTGGAGAAGAAGACCAGCCTGCGCCTCCCCAGCGAGGCCGGCTCCAACGACTCCATGCCCATGTGGCACGGCGACACCCTCTACTTCCTCTCCGATCGGGACGGCGCCAAGCGGAACAACATCTGGTCCTACAACCTCGCCACCAAGGCCTTCAAGCAGATCACCTTCTTCAAGGAATTCGACGTCCACTTCCCCGCCATCGGCCCCGACGACATCGTCCTGGAGGCCGGGGGCCGTCTCCACCGCATCGAGCTGCCCACGGAGCGCCTCACCGAGGTGAAGGTCGAGGTGGTCACCGACCGCGCCGCCCTCAGGCCGCGCACCGAGAACGCCTCCCGCCTCATCCGCAACGCCTCCCCCAGCCCCCACTGCAAGCGCGCCGTGTTCGAGGCCCGGGGCGAGCTGTTCTCGGTGCCCGCGGAGAAGGGCTTCGTGGTCAACCTCACCAACACGCCCGGCGTGGCCGAACGCTACCCCTCCGTCTCCCCCGACGGCCAGCAGGTGGCCTACTTCAGCGACCGCAGCGGCGAGTACGAACTCACCCTGAGGCCCGCCGACGGCACCGGCACCGAACGCCAGGTGACCCACATGGGGGCCGGCTTCCGCTACAACATCTTCTGGTCTCCGGACGGCAAGCGCGTGGTCTTCGCCGACCAGGCCATGCGGATCAACCTCTGCGACATCGACACCGGCAAGGTCCAGCAGGTGGACAAGGGCAACTTCATGATGGACGGCGCCCTCCAGGGCTTCCACGTGAGCTGGTCCCCCGACAGCCGCTGGTTCACCTACGCCCGCGACACCCCCAACCAGAACAGCGTCGTGATGCTCTACGACACCAAGGCCGGCAAGGCCGTGCAGGCCACGTCGAGCTTCTTCAACGCCTCCGACGTGGTCTTCGATCCCGAGGGCAACTACCTCTACCTGGCCACGGGCCAGGCCTTCAGCCCCACCTACAGCGATCTGGATGCCACCTGGATCTACCAGAACACCACGCGCCTGGCGGCCCTCCCCCTGCGCAAGGATGTCCCCTCGCCCCTGGCCGCGCGCAACGACGCGGACCCCAAGGACGAGAAGAAGGAGGACAAGAAGGACGAGGCCAAGGACGACAAGAAGAAGGCCGAAAAGCCCTCCGGCCCCAAGGCCGTGGAGATCGACCTGGACGGCCTCGAGGGCCGCATGGTCCTGCTGCCCCCGCCAGCCGGCAACTACTCCGACCTGGGCGCCGTGAAGGGCAAGGTCATCTTCCGCCGCATCGCCCAGCCGGATCCGGAGGAGGAAGGGCCCGTCCGGGGCACCCTCCGCTACTACGATCTGGAAGAGCGGGAGGAGAAGACCATCATGGCCGACGTGGACGGCTCCGCCCTCACGTCCGACGGCAGCCGGATCCTCGTGAACCGCAAGGACGCCTTCGCCATCGTGGACGTCAAGCCCGACCAGAAGTTCGACAAGAAGATGCCCACCGGCGACCTGCCCATGAAGCTCGACCCCGCCGCCGAATGGCACCAGATCTTCACCGATGCCTGGCGCATCGAGCGCGACATGTTCTACGATCCAGGCATGCACGGCGTGGACTGGAAGGCCATGAAGCTCCGCTACGGCAAGCTGCTGGACGAATGCGCCACCCGCGAGGACGTGAACTTCGTCATCGGCGAGCTCATCTCCGAACTGAGCGCCTCCCACGCCTACCGCGGCGGGGGCGACCAGGAGATGCCGGCGCAGCGCGGCGTCGGCCTGCTGGGCGCGGACTTCTCCCTGGAGAACGGCCAGTTCCGCTTCTCCCACATCCTGCGCGGCGCCGCCTGGGATGCCCAGGCCCGCTCCCCGCTGGCCCAGCCGGGCCTCAACGTCAAGGAAGGCGACTACCTCCTCGCCGTCAATCATGTCCCCCTGGACACGAAGAAGGACCCCTGGGCCTCCTTCCAGGGTCTGGCCGGCAAGACCGTCCTCCTCACCGTCAACGACAAGCCCGGCCCTGAAGGGGCCCGGGACGTCCTGGTGGAGACCCTGCCCAGCGAAGGCCACCTGCGCTACCAGGCCTGGGTCGAAGCCCGGCGCGCCTACGTGGAGAAGGCTTCCGGCGGCAAGGTCGGGTACGTCTACGTCCCCGACACGGGCATCGGCGGCCAGACCGACCTGGTCCGCCAGTTCCGCGGCCAGTGGGAGAAGCCCGGCCTCATCATCGACGAGCGCTTCAACTCCGGCGGCCAGATCCCCGACCGGTTCGTGGAGATGCTGGGCCGCAAGGTCCTGAACTACTGGGGCGTGCGTGACGGCATGAACTGGCAGTGGCCGACCATCGCCCACAACGGCCCCATGGCCATGCTCATCAACGGCTGGAGCGGCTCGGGCGGCGACGCCTTCCCCTACTACTTCCGCAAGGCGGGCCTCGGCCCCCTCGTGGGCCGGCGCACCTGGGGCGGCCTCATCGGCATCAGCGGCTCCCCCGGCCTCATCGACGGCGGCTCCGTGACCGTGCCCACCTTCGGCATCTACTCCACCGAAGGCCAGTGGATGATCGAGGGCCACGGCGTGGATCCCGACATCGAGGTGATGGACGACCCGGCCCTCACCGCCCAGGGCAAGGACCCCCAGCTCGACCGCGCCCTGCAGGAGGTGATGGACCAGCTGCGGAAGAACCCGCCCACCGCGACCCCCAAGCCCGCCTATCCCAACAAGGCAGGATTCTAGAAATATCGGGAATCCCGGCAATAATTCCCCCCGCACCTCCGTCATATAGGGCGAAGGGATGCGAAACGGACGCCGATGAAGGAAAGCCAGAACCGCCTGCTTGACGTGTTCTCCCGGGAACGGGAGCGGTTCCTTTCCTTCATCCGGCGCCAGACCTGGGAACTCTCCCATCTGGACCCGGAGGACATCCTCTCGGACGTCTTCCAGAACCTCTTCAGCAAGGCAGACCTCGTCGGCGAGGCGGAATACTACACCGCCTACATCTACCGTTCCCTGTCCAACCGCATCATCGACTCGCGGCGCCGCTCGGCGTCGCGCGCCGAGGACCCGGACGTGGTCCAGCATCTGGCCGACCCGGGCCCGGGGGCCGATGACCTGGTCCATGCCGGGGAGCTGCGGGAACGCCTCGACCAGGCCATGGGGGCCCTGAAGCCCGGGGAGCGGTCCGTGTGGATCGCCACCGAGGTGGACGGGAAGACCTTCCGCCAGCTATCCCAAGAGACGGGTGAACCCGTCGGCACCCTTCTGGCCCGGAAGAACCGGGCCAAGACGAAACTGCGCCGTCTGTTGGCGGACCTCAACCAGATCCCCGGAGTCCTCCCATGAACCATCACCACTGGCATCACCATGAACGTCCCGGCTATGCCCGCGCCGCGGTCCACATCCTGGGCGCGGTCGTCCTGGGCGCCGCCCTGGCCTTCGGCTTCGGCTGGGTGGTCAAGCACCTCTGGAACGCCCTCATGCCCGAACTCTTCGGCCTGAAGGCCATCACCTACTGGCAGGGCCTCGGGCTCTTCATCCTGGCCAAGCTCTTCTTCGGTGGCATGCACCACCGCCACTGGGGCCGGCACAAGTTCCGCCGGGGCTGCGGCCCCCGCCACCGCTGCCGGTGCGGAGAACCGGAGGCCCCCGGACCTGAAGGCCCCGGTCAGCCCGAATAAGGAAATTAAGATCCGGTATTCCCGCTCACCGGATCCGATCCAAGCCGCACCCCGGCGTCGAGGACGGCGGCCACGAGCCGCTCCACATCCTCGGCCCGGGAGCGGTGGTTCACGATGGCGGCGCGGATGGCCAGGTGGCCGTCGATGGTGGTCGTGGAGGGAGCCGCCAGGCCCGACTCGTGAAGGTCCGTGACGATGCGGGCATTGAGGGGATCGGGGTCCTTCCCCCGGTGCCGGAAGCAGACGATGTTCAGGTTGGCCGGCGCCAGGAGCTCCAGCTCCGGCCGGGCCTCGACCAGGGCCTGCAGGTGGCGCGCGAGCCGGCAGGTGCGCTCGATGGCGGCCCCCAGGCGCTCCGTCCCGTGGACCTTCAGGGTGAACCACGTCTTGAGGGCCCGGAACCCCCGCGACAGATCCGGTCCGAAATCGCAGGGCCAGTCGTGCCCGGCCGCAAGTCCCCGGTCCTCGCGCCGGAGGTAGGCCGCGGGGGAGGCGAAGGCCTCGCGGTGCCGGTCCGCGTTCCGCACCAGGAGGAAGCCCGCGTCGTAGGGGACCTGACCCCACTTGTGGAAATCCATGGCGATGGAGTCGGCCCGGCCGATGCCCGAAAGCATGGGGGCCAGCACCGGAGAGAGCATGCCCAGGGCGCCGTAGGCGCCGTCCACGTGGAACCAGAGCCCCTGGGCCGCCGCCAGGTCGGCGAGGTCCTCCAGGGGGTCGATGGCCCCCGTATCCACGGTGCCCGCCGTGCCCACCACCAGGAAGGGCTTCAGGCCCGCGGCGCGGTCCCGGGCCAGGGCCTCCTTCAGCGCGCCCAGGTCCATGCGCCAGCGCGAATCCACCGGCAGGACCCGCAGGGCGTCGCTGCCGAGGCCCGACATCTCCATGGCACGGCGCACGCAGGAATGGGTGGATGCCGAGGCATAGGCCGTGAGGCCGTGCCCGGCCAGGCCCGTGCGCCGCACCTGGACCCCCAGGGCGGCGGTGCGCGCCACCAGGACGCCCATGAAGTTGGCCATGGAGCTGCCGGTCACGAAGATGCCCCCAGCATCGGCGGGGAACCCGAAGACCTCCGCCATCCAGCGGGTGATCTGCCGTTCCACTTCGATGGGCATGTGGTCACGCCCGCCCAGGTTGGCGTTGATCCCCGCCGCCAGCATCTCGCCCAGGACCCCCGGGACGGTGCCGCCGCCATGCACCCAGCCCATGAAGCCCGGGTGGACATTGCCGGTGGCGTAGGGCATCACGGAAGCCAGGAACTGCCGGTGCACATCCTCGAGCGCGGCGGCGCCGGTGGGCAGGGGCTCTTGCACCGAGGCCCTCACGGCGGGGGGGATGGGCCGCCACACGGGCCGCTCCCTCACACCCTGGACGTAGTCAAGGACGTCATCCAGCATGCGGTGGGCCTGCGCCCGCGTGCCCGGCCAGTCAGCCGGGTCCAGATCCCCCGCGTCCAGGGGAAAGAAGTCGGGATTCTCAGCGCTGCTCATCCTCCCATTGTGGACCCCCGAGGGGCCTGGCGGACCACTTTCCTCGCCAAGGCGTGCCCGGAGGCACCCATGAAAACGGCCCCCCGAAGGGGGCCGTTCCATGTGCGGGAAACCGTGCTACCGGAGGAACTTGGCCTCGAGGGCCGACCATTCCAGGTCCTGGCCGTCGTTCTCGGCCTTGAGTTCGCGAAGGCNNGAAGGCGCTTGATCTCTTCGCCGTACCACTCGACCACGGGATTGCCGATCCTGAACGTCCCGAGTTCAGAGGCCAGGTCCGCGGGCTGGATCCTGCAGATCCAGCCGTCCTTGTAGGGGCTGCCGGCGACCAGGGCGGGCTCGGTCTTGAGGCGGCCGTTGTCTTCCACCACCTTGCCGGTGACGGGGGAGCAGAAGCGGACTTCCTCCTTGCCGCGCTTGAAGGAGAAGAGCACGTCGCCGGCGCGCACGTCCTTGCCGGGGGCCGGCAGGACCACTTCGTTCACGGCGCCCATGGCCTTGTGGGCGAAATCGTCGACGCCCACGCGGATCTGGCCATCCGGCTCGATGCGCACCCAGGCGTGGCCCGGGGAGATGAAGGAGCCGCCCGGCACGCAGAATTCGCCGGAGGGGGCGTTTTCCGCCTGGGAGGGGGAGACGATGCGGACGGTGGGCTGCTTCTGGCTTTCCAGGCGCGCCTGGCGCTTGACCAGCAGGCGGTTCACGAACTCGGAGAGTTCCTCGGCGCTGAAGGGCTTCTGCACGTATTCGGTGGCGCCGTGCTTCATGGTCTCCACGGCGGTCTCGATGGTGGCGTAGCCGGTGATGACGACTACGTCCACATCGGGGCGCAGGTGCTTGACGGCCTTGACCACCTCGACGCCGTCCATGATGGGCATCTTGAGGTCGGTGAAGACGAAGTCGTAGTCGTGGCGCTGCACGAGGTTGAGGGCCTCGGGGCCTTCCTCGACGGTGTCGACGTTGTAGCCCTCCAGCACCAGGATCCGGCGGAAGGAGTCGAGGACGATGCCCTCATCGTCCACGGCGAGGATGCGGGCCCGCGGCTCGGGCACTTCCACCCGCTTGAGGGTCTTGACCTCGCCTGCGATGTCCAGGCGCACGGCGACCTTGAGGATCTCCTCGCGGGCGGCGCGCTGGCGCTTCTCACGGGAACGGCGGGTGATTTCGCGCACCAGGTAGTCGATGCCCACAAAGCCCAGGAGCATGATGATTACGAGCACGGGGGTCATGGTTGTGCCTCCTTGATTGTTTCCGGTTTGGCGGTGTCGGGGTTTCGGGTGGGGATTCGGATGACGAAGGCGGTTCCCTTGCCCAGTTCGGTCTGGACATCGATGGATCCGCCATGACTTTCAACGATCCCCCATGTTACCGCCAGCCCCAAGCCGGTGCCGCGGTTGCCCTTGGTGGAGAAGAAAGGTTCGAACAGGTGGGGCAGGTCCTCGGGGCGGATTCCCGAGCCGTTGTCCTCGACCCTCAGCTCCACGAAGCCGTCCTCCGTGGCCTGGGTGGCCAGGCGGAGCTGGCCCTCCCCGGCGACGACCACGTCGGCGGCGTTCAGGAGGAGGTTGACCACCACCTGCTGGATCTGGTTGGCGTCGNNCCACCACCTGCTGGATCTGGTTCCCGTCGGCATAGGCCGCCGGCAGATCCTCCGCGAGGTTAAGGGAGAGATTGATGTTGCTCATGCTCAGCTGGTTCATCACCACCGCCAGGGAGTGGCGGCAGACCTCGTTGATGTCCGTGGGCCGCCGGGAAGGCGGGGTGGGACGGGCGAAGTCCAGCAGTTCCTTGATGATGGAACGGCAGCGCTTGGTCTCGCGGATGATGACCTCCACGTCCTCGGCGCTGGAATCGCCCTCGGGAAGGCGCTTGGCCAGCAGGGAGGCGTAGGTGAGCACGCCCGTGAGCGGGTTGTTGATCTCATGGGCGATGCCNNGGCCCACGGAGGCGAGCTTGTCGGCCTGGGTGAGCTGGAGGCGGGTGTCCGCGATCTGCCGGGTCATCTCGTTGAAGGACTTGGCGAGGCTTCCCAGTTCGTGGTGCCCGTCCACCTTGATGGTCGTGGTCAGGTCGCCCTGGGCCACGCGACGGGTCCCTTCCATGAGGGCCTCCACGGGGCGGACCACCAGCTTGCGGTTCAGCCACCAGAGGATCGCGCTGCTGCAGAACACCACGAGGCCGGCCAGGAGGAGCATCACCTGGCGCCCATGGGCCATGTCCTTGTCGGCCTCGGCCAGGGAGACGTTCACGTCCAGGACGCCCAGCACGCTCTGCTGGCGGTCGTGGGCGTGGCATTCGGCCGTGTAGCAGGAGGGCTCGTTGGGGATGGGGTTGATGATCCCCAGCACCCGGGTGCCGTCCGTGTCGCGGAAGATCCGGGCCCTGGCGTTGACGTCCAGGCGTTCCAGGGGCTTGCCTTCGGCATGGCAGGCGTAGCAGGCTTCGCCGCGCTTGTTGAGGACCGTGCCCATCTCCCCGACGTCCGAGGAGAACATGATGCGGCCCTCCTTGTTGAAGAGGCGCACCTTGCGGATGCCTTCGCTGCGCAGCCCGCCGACGGTGCGGATCTGCCGGTGCAGGCCGTCCCGCCGGTTCTCGAGCATGTCGTAATGGGTGCTGCTCTTGATGGTCTCGCCAAGCTGGTTCGCGTTGCGGGTCAGCTGCCGGACCAGTTCGTCGTTGTGGGACCGCATGATCAGGCCGGCCATGCTGCCGATGGCCAGAGCCGACACGAGGCCGGCTCCGACGATCAGGCGGGTCCCGATCCGGGTGCCCATGCTATTCCCCTTCCTCGGCGGGAATCAGGCGGGGCGCGGGCATTTTGGCCTTCCGGGCCGTGAACTTGCTTTCGGGGAAGATCGGCAGGAACCGGGTGGCCAGGGCGAAGACCGCCATGGCGATGCCAACCAGGGCCACGGAGACGGTGACTTCCATGACGGAGGGGACATAGTGCCCGCCGGCGGCGCGCTCCATGCCGGTGACGCTGACGTTGAGGCGGTTGACCACGAAGCCCATGACCGCCAGGAAGGCGCCCAGCACCAGGCCCGTGGGATTCTCGCGCACCTTGCGGATGGCCAGGAGGATCACGGGGGCCAGGACGCCGATGGTGAACTCCAGCAGGAACATCCGGCCTTCATAGGTGAAGTTGAGGATGTCGTGGTAGGAACCGTTGCGCACGATGACCTGCATGCGCATCAGGCCGTAGATGCCCAGGACGGCCACGATGGGGCGGCCCAGGGGGGCGAGGAGATCCATCTCAAGATGCCTGCCGAAGGCGCGGCCGCTGAGGAAGGACTCCAGGATCACCATGCCCAGGCCGGCGCCGATGGCCGACGTGAAGAAGAACAGGGGCAGGAGCTGGGAATACCACAGGGGATGCAGCTTGGAGGGCACGATCAGGTAGAGGGAGCCCAGGGAGGACTGGTGCAGGGTGGAGAGCATGACGCCGATGATGACCAGGGGCGTGATGAGCTTGTGGATCAGGTGGGAGATCTTGTGGAACCCGAAGCGCTCCAGGACGGCCGGAGAGAATTCCAGGGCCAGAACGGAGGTGTAGAGCATCACGCACCAGGCCACCTCGAACATGACGGAGTGGGGATTCCAGTAGATGATGGCGTGCCAGATGCGCCAGGGCTGGCCCAGGTCGAGCAGCAGGGCGATGACCACGAAGACGTAGCCCAGGAAGCCGGTGAGGATCGTGGGGCGGACGATGGGCTCGAACTTCTTGAGGTTGAAGAGGTGCACGCAGGCCGTGACGGTGAAGGCGCCGGCGGCCAGACCGACTCCGCAGAGGAGGTCGAAGCCGATCCAGAGGCCCCAGGGGAACCGGTCGCTGAGGTTGGTCACGGCGCCGAGTCCGCGGGTGAAGCGGAGGTAGGTGATGATCAGGAAGGCCAGGGTGAAGATGGCGCAGAGGATGCTCCAGAAGCCTACCCGGTAGCGATCGGACTTGATGCGCTGATCCATTACTCACCCCTTTCGTTCTTCGCGACTTCATCGCGGCGGCTCGTGATCCAGTGGATGGCGTAGAGCGACGTGCCCCACACCGTCACGAAGTCGGGCAGCTTGGACAGCACCTGCCAGGTGCGCATGGGCGGGGGATCGTCGGTCAGGTTCGTCTTGAGCCCCAGGGCGCCGAAGGGGACGGCGGAGAGCATCAGGACGCCGGTGCCGCCGGCTTCCTTGATGCCATAGACCGCATCCACGTAACCCGAGGGATTGGCCCGGATCCGTTCGCGGGCATCCATGATCAGGTTGTTGCGCTCGCCGAACACGGTGGCGCCGTAGGCGCAGGCCGTGGCGCAGGCGGTGGACTGGCCTTCCTTGACCCGGTCGTAGCACATGATGCACTTGCCGACGATGGGCACGGCGCGGTCCCACTGGTACTTGGGAACGTCGAAGGGGCACGCCATCATGCAGTAGCGGCAGCCCATGCACTTCTCGGAGTCATAGACCACCGGCCCTTCCGGGGTCTTGCGCAGGGCCCCCACGGGGCAGACCGAAGCGCAGGTGGGCACCAGGCAGTGCATGCAGAGCTTCCGGACATTGGCCCCGTTGTGGTCCTCGACCACCGTGTAGGTGTAGGCCGTCGGATGGTCCTCGACCGCCCCAGGGAGTTTGTTCTGCTCCTTGCACGCCTCGGAGCAAGCATTGCACCCGACGCATTTCGTCGAATCGTAGAGAAGTCCGACCGTCATGCGGCCTCCCGTTCCTTTGATTTTTGACTGGCCCGGACAGACACCGTGGCCCCCTATGTGACTGGATGATTGGATCCTACTCCATTCTGGACCTCTATGTCGTTAATAGATGTAGCCGGGGTTCGTATTCTGGACCAGTTGGTCGTTAATTGTGATGCGCGTCACCCCCCCTCGGGACCTGAATCGAGAACGAGGCGCAAGATAGCTTTACAAAGAGGGTTAGAATACTGGCGAACCCATTCCAGGCTGGAGGCAGGCCATGCGTACGTTCGCCTTCAAGATCGACCCGATGACGGGCGAGGAATACTACGAGGTCTTCGCCAGGGGAAGGCAGCTCCTGAACGATCCCCACCTGAACAAGGCCTCCAGCTTCACCCGGGAGGAGCGTCAGGCCCTGGGCCTGGAGGGGCTGGTGCGGTCAGCCGTCTCCCCCCTCGACCACCAGGTGAGCCGGGCCTACGAGGCCTTCCAGCACAAGCCGGACGACCTGGAGAAGTACATCTTCCTGGTGGCCCTCCAGGACCGCAGCGAAGTCATCTTCTACAAGCTGGTCACGGACCACCTGAAGGAGATGGTGCCCATCGTCTACACCCCCACCGTCGGCACGGCCTGCCTGCAGATGAGCAGCATCCAGCGGCGGTTCCGCGGGCTCTACGTGACGCCCGAGAACATCGGGAACATCGACGAGGTGTTCCAGAACATCACCCTGCCCCAGGTCAACCTCATCGTCGTGACTGACGGCGAGCGCATCCTGGGCCTGGGCGACCTGGGTTCGGACGGCATGGGCATCCCCGTGGGCAAGGTCAGCCTCTACGTGGCCGCCGGCGGCCTCCACCCCCATGTGTGCCTCCCGGTGTGCCTCGACGTGGGCACCAACAACCAGCGGCTCCTGGACGACCCCTACTACCTGGGCTACCGCCATCTCCGCCTGCGCGGCGAGGAGTACGAGAAGGTGGTCGAGACCTTCGTCCTGGCCGTCAAGCGCCACTTCCCCGACGCCCTCCTCCAGTGGGAGGACTTCGGCAAATCCACCGCCTTCAAGAACCTCGAACGGTACCGCGACCGGATCCTCTCCTTCAACGACGACATCCAAGGCACCGGTTCCACGTCCCTGGCGGCCCTCATGACCGCCATGCGAATCAAGAAGAGCCGCTTCTCCGACGAGCGCTACCTCATCGTGGGCATGGGCCAGGCGGGAACGGGGATCTCCCTGAACATCCTGGCGGCCCTGGAGGCCGAAGGGCTCACCGCGGAGCAGGCCCGGGCCCGCGTCTTCGCGGTGGACCAGCAGGGGCTCCTCCTCGAGGACGACCCCGCACTTGAAGCCCCCCAGCGGCCCATGGCCCAGCCCCGGGCCGCAGTGGCCGGTTGGAAGCTGGAATCGGAGAACCGCATCTCCATGATGGACGTGGTGCGCAACGCCCGCCCCACCGTCCTGGTCGGCGTCACGGCCCAGACCGGCCTGTTCAGCGAGGCCGTGCTGCAGGAAGTGGCCCGCGCCACGGACCGCCCCATCGTCTTCGCCCTGTCGAACCCCACCTCCAAGTGCGAGGCCACCCCCGAGCAGGTGTGGAAGGCCACGGACGGCAAGGGCCTGGTGGCCACCGGCAGCCCCTTCCCCCCCATGGAGTGGAACGGCCGCACCCTGCGCTCCTCCCAGTGCAACAACATGTACATCTTCCCCGGCGTGGGCCTGGGCGCCCTGGTTGCCAAGGCCTCCAAGATCACCGACGGCATGCTCCTCGCGGCCAGCCGCGCCATCAGCAACATGGTCACCCACGAACAGGAGGCCATGGGCCTCATGCTTCCCGAAATGGAGGACATCCGGAAGGCCTCCGCCGCCGTGGCCCTGGCCGTGGCACGCCAGGCCCGGGAGGAAGGCCTGGGCCGCCGCCTCGACGACGACCAGCTGGCCCGGATGGTGGCCAAGGCGCAGTGGGAACCCCACTTCACGCCGTTCCGGGCGGGGTAGCCTCCCGGAACGCTTCCGGTCAATCACTCCAGGCATGCCCGATGAATTCCGGCCGGCAGGGCGAGAGCACATGCCGCAGCACGCTGCCCGTATGGGATTCGTCGAACAACGGCTTCATGACTTCCTCGAACCTCGTGAGGGTCGTGCCCTTGGCGACGTCCTCGTCGAACAGCAGGGCAGGCCCGGCCCGGAAGGCATCCAGGTACGCCAGGTCGCTGGGGGCCAGGATGGGATCCTGGTCGTTGCGCTTGAACATCGAGAAACGCACGAAGTAGAGCGGTGCGTCCACGAGGTTGGCGAAGACCAGCCCCGACATGATCGAACCGTGCGCCGCGCCGACCACGACGGAGGGCTTGAAGGAGGCCAGGACGGAATCCGCCAGGGCCTGGATCCACCGGGGGTTCGAGGCCCGCCAGGTGTACTTGTCCTTGGCGTTGGCATACACGAAGCCCAGGATGATCTCCGGCAGCGAAGCCGCGAAGCGCTCCAGGCGCGCCGGGGCGTCCCGATCGAGGGCATACACGGCCCGCGCCGTGGCGATGGAATCCTGGAAGACCTCGTTGGCATGGCGCAGGACCACGGCTGGATAGTGCGCCTGGAACCGGCTGGTCTCGGAGACCTCGAAGTAGTACGTCGGATGGAGGGGAAGGCCCTGCTCCACGCAGATCTTGTAGTTGAGCGCCACGTTCACCAGGGCCGGCGCCAGCAGGTAGAGGCGCATGCATGCGTCCCAGTACGGCGGAGGCGCCGAGGCCGGGGCGGCCAGGGCGGCGTCCCTTCCGGCGAGCACCTCGGGGAGGAGGGCCCTGATCTGATCCAGGACCTCCTCGTACGAGGCTTCGAAGGTCATCTCCTCGGGCGGGTTCTCCCAGTCCGCGTAGACGAGGCGGTGAAGCATCAGAGTGCGCCCTTGGCCTTGAGCGTCTTGATGATGCCCGGGAGGCGGTTCAGCGCGGCCTGGCATTCCAGCCACTGCTTGTGCGGCCGGGCCAGATAGCCGGACATGAAGCTGTTGTCGGGGATGTCCTTGCCGATCATGGTGTTGCCGGTGCAGATGGTTCCGCTGCCGATGTGGATGTGCCCGGCCGTGCCCACCTTGCCCGCCAGGGTCACGTGGTGGCCCAGGGTCGTGCTGCCGGAGATGCCGGTCATGGAGGCGATGACGCAATGTTCGCCCACCTGGACGTTGTGCGCGATCTGGCAGAGATTGTCGATCTTCGTGCCCGCGGCGATGCGGGTGGGGCCCAGGGCGCCGCGGTCCACCGAGGTGGTCGCGCCCAGTTCCACGTCGTCCCCGATCTCCACCCAGCCCACCTGGGGGATCTTCTGGTGCACGCCCTGGACCGGCACGTAGCCGAAGCCGTCCGAGCCCACGACGCTGTTGGCGTGGATCCGCACCCGGGCACCCAGGATCGTCCGCCGGTAGAGCACCACGCCCGGGAAGAGCTCGCAGTCGTCGCCCAGGACACAGTCCTCGGCGATGTGCACGCCGGGGTGGATCCGCACCCGCGCGCCCACCACCGTGCGGGCACCCACCGTGGAGCCGTAGCCGATCCGGGCATCCTTCCCCAGCACCGCGGTGGGGTGCACCGGCGTATCGGACCATTCGGGCTCAGGCTCGGGGCAGAGCCAGCCCAGGGTCCTGGCGAAGCCCCAGTAGGCGTTCTTCATGACCAGCTGGGGCCGCTCCCCCAGGTCCACGTTGGGATCCACCAGGATCACGCCGGCGCCGCTCTCCAGGGCCTTGGCGTGGTACTTGGGATTGGAGAGGAAGCTCACGGAACGGGGGCCGGCCGTGTCCAGGGGGAGGACGTCCTCCAGGGGGCGGTCTCCCGGGCAGTTCCGCAGGGTTCCTTCAAGGCGTTCGGCGAGCTCGGCGGCGGTGATGGCGGTGGACATGGCTGGCTCCTCTCGGAATCGGGACGGTCGGCGGAAAGATGGGCTTCCTGGCCCTGATTTTGAGGCAAACCGGCCCCGGCCGTGGCGGAAAAGCGTCCAGCGGCGGACGGTCGGGTCTCAGCGGAGCCGGAGCCGGTCCCCCAGCACGGCCCGGGCCGGCCCGCACAGGTGCTCCAGGTCCGCGGGCGGCACGGCCTTCTCCTGGGCCAGGGCGCCTTGGACCCCCTGGGGCCGGAATCCCGCCACCACCAGGGGCACCCCGGAGCCCAACCCCGCCACCAGCAGGGCGATGTCGCGCAGCATGGCGGGGTCGTCCGTGAATCCGGGCACCACCACCGTGCGGACCTCGGTGATCTTCCCCGCCCGGGCGGCCCGGTCCAGGTTCCGCAGGATCCGTCCGGCCCCCGCGCCGGTGAGGGCCCGGTGGGCCTCCTCCCCCAGGGCCTTCACATCGAAGAGGACCCCGTCGGCCACGGCGAGGAGGGCCTCGAAGACGTCCCCGTCCACGTCGCCGCAGGTATCCAGGAGCAGGTCCAGCCCGGTCTCGGCCTTCAGGCGGGGCAGGCAGTCCAGGAGGAAGGCGCCCTGCAGGGTGCACTCCCCGCCCGTGAAGGTGATCCCGTCCAGGAAGGGGACCCAGGGGCGGACCTCCGCCAGCAGGGCATCCGTGTCCAGGGTGCGGCACCGGGGCGAGGATCCGTTGGGGCAGGCTTCCAGGCAACGGTCGCAGGCGGCGCATCGCTCCGCCCGGTGCGCCACCCGCCCCTCAACGTATTCCAGGGCGCCCTGGGGGCAAACCTCGACGCAAGCCCCGCAGCTGCCGCAGGGCACCCGGGTCTCGGGGTTGTGGCAGTGCACGCAGGCGAGGCCGCATCCCTGGAGGAACACGGCCATGCGGCTCCCGGGCCCGTCCACGAAACTGGGGACGATGACCCGGTTGACGAGCCCCTCAGGCAAGTCCGGGCCTCACGGCGCGGAAAGAGGCGCGGCCGTTGCGGAGGGCCTCGGCGCCCAGGCCCACGGACTCCTCCCGCAGGTTCTCCGCGGGGAGGCGGTCCAGGTCGGAGCGCTTGACCAGGTAGCCCGTGATGCGCACCAGGGGCGAATCCGACGGCGCCAGGGCCAGGATCTTCAGGCCCTGGGCCAGGGACGCCTTGGCGATGCGCAGGACGCCCTCCGGATTCCGCCGGGCGGTGGGATCGAACAGGAGGATCTCGCTGACGCCCGCGTCGAAGGCCGTGTGCAGCTTGGCGGCGAGGGCCACCTGGCGGGGCAGGTCCGGCTCCAGGCCCGGGCGCACCCGCACGCCCGGGGTGGCGTCGGTGTCCGTGGCGATGCCCGACTGGGCGTGGAAGGCCATGCGCCCACCGCTCGCGGCGCAGTGGGGCATGGGCCGCGCACGCACCAGGTCCCGGGCGCGGAAGGTGATGGCTTCGGCCAGGGCGTCGGCCTGGGCGTCCTGGCCCATCCTCAGCCCGCCCGTGAGCGCCTCCACGGCCTCGAAGAGCCCGAAGACCCCGGCCATGGCCGTGAAGTTGCCCAGGTGCACCAGCCCTTCCGTCACCAGGAAGCTGGAACGGAAGAAGCCGGCCTCCTCCACCAGGAACCGGATCCGNNCCACCGCCTCGGGGAGCACCACGTCCAGGAAACGACCGGAATCTCCGCAGCACCGGGCCAGGGCGGCCAGGTTGAGCCGCACGAGGGTGTGGCTGCCGCCCCCCACCCGCAGGGTGTTGTAGCAGCTGACGATGCCGTAGTCCCCGCCCATCTCCTGGGTCAGGACGGGATGGTTGACGAGGTACGGCTTGCCCATTTCCAGGGCGGAGGCCACGGCCTCCAGGAGAAGGGAGTCCGGCGTCCCGGCATCCACCTTGAGGGAGAGGTTGGGCACGGCCTTGGCCAGACGGCGCTCGGCGGCGATGACCGCGCGGCCCACGCCCGTGTCCCTGGGGCCCAGGTTCATGTGCACGAAGGCGTCCGGCAGGGTGCGGTCGATCTGGACCAGGAAGAGTTCCAGGAGGCGTTCCCGCACATCCGGAGCCTCCTGGTGCCAGAAGGGCTCCAGGAGATCGTCCACCTGCCCCAGGTACACCGGGAGCCCCGTGATGGAGGGGACGAACCGGTAGGCCGTGAGCAGGGCGTTCACCGCCCCGAAGAGGTCCGTGGCCGGGGCCAGGCCCAGGTAGGCGCTGCCCTGGGCGAGCAGCCGCCCATAGTCCGGCAGGACGTAGCGCGGCCGGTAGGGGGCGTTCCCCTCGAACAACGTGCACAGCACACCCGTTGCCAGATGGCCCTGGGCCGCTTCGGACATGGCGGGGGCCGGCAGGGCGCTCTCGGCCTCCTGGGCCAGGCGGTTGCGGATCTGCCAGGGTTCGAGGGAGGAGCGGAGAATCTCCTGCGCGCCGTTCATGGCCGTTCCTCCCGCGCCTGCCGGTCGCTGCCGAAAAGGTTGTAGAAGGCCGGCACCACGAACAGGGTGAACACCGTCCCGATGGACAGCCCCGTGAAGATGACCAGGCCCATGGCCCGGCGCCCCGCGGCGCCCGCGCCGCCGGCGATGACCAGCGGGAACACGCCCAGCACCATGGCCGCGGTGGTCATGAGGATGGGCCGCAAACGGATGGCGGAGGCTTCCGTGATGGCCTCCAGGCGGGACTTGCCGGAGGCCTGGAGCTCGTTGGCGAATTCCACGATGAGGATGCCGTGCTTGCTGATGAGGCCCATGAGCGTCACCAGGCCCACCTGGGTGTAGATGTTCAGGGTGGCCAGGCCCAGGTTGATGAAGATCATGGCCCCGAACAGGGCCATGGGCACGGACACCAGGATGATCAGGGGATCGCGCATGCTGTTGAACTGGGCGGCCAGGGCCAGGAAGACGATGATGACCGCGAAGCCCAGGGTCATGAGGAAGCCCCCCGATTCCTGGACGAACTGCCGGGAGACGCCGGAGTAGTCGGCCTGGTAGCCCTGCGGGGCGGATTCCCGCAGCGCCTTGCGGAAGAAGTCCAGCACCTGCTCCTGGGAGAAGGCGGGGCTGAAGACGCCCGACACGGTGGCGGAGTTGAGCTGCTGGAAGCGCTTGATGGAGCGGGGCTCGACGGTGGCCTTGAGGGTGGCCACGGTGGAGGCCGGCAGGAGGCTGCCATCCCCCGAACGGATGTGGAAGTCCAGCACCTGGGACGGGTTCAGGCGGTCCACCTGCAGCACCTGGGGAATCACCCGGTAGGACCGGCCCCCGATGGAGAAGTAGTTCACGTAGCCGCCGCCCAGGGCGTCGCCCAGGGCCCCGCCCACGTCCTGCTGGGTCAGGCCCAGGGACGTCACCATGTCGCGGTTGAGCACGACGGTGGTCTGGGGCTTGTCGATCTTGAGGTCGGTGTCCACGAAGAAGAACATGCCGCTGGCGCGGGCCTTGTCCAGCACGGCCTTGGCCACGCCTTCGAGGCGGTCGAAGGGTTCCGTGGTCTTGATGACGAATTCCACGGGCATGCCCGTGGCGCCGGGCAGCGAGGGCGGCGGGAACATGGCGATCTGAGCGCCGGCGATGCTCTCGCAGGCGGCCTGGAAGCTCATCTGGACCTCCTGGCTGCTGCGGCTGCGCTGGTCCCAGGGCTTGGTGATGAGCCCCGCGAAGGCGGTGCCCTGGTTGGTGAACTGGAACATCGCCTGGTATTCCGGCAAGGCCTTGGCGTTGGCGAAGACCTGGTCGGCGTACACCTGCATCTGCTGGACCGTGGCGTTGGGAGCGCCCTGGATGTTGGTGAGGATGAAGCCCTGGTCCTCCTGCGGCGCCAGCTCCGACTTGGAGGTGGAGAACAGGAAGGCCGTGGCGCCAAGCACGAGGAAGCCCATGACCACCGGCACTAGGGAGGTGGCCAGCACGCTGCGCAGGAGGCGCAGGTAGTGGCCGTGGAACCACTCGAACTGGCCGTCGATGAACCGCACGAACCGGCCCTGGTCCTGCTCAGCCTTGAAGAACCGCGAGCACATCATGGGGGACAGCGTCAGGGCCACCACGGCGGACACGGCCACGGCCCCCGCGAGGGTGAAAGCGAACTCGGTGAACAGGCTCCCCGTGAGGCCTCCCTGGAACCCGATGGGCACGTACACCGCCACCAGCACCACGGTCATGGCCAGGATGGGGCCGCCCAGCTCCCGGGCCGCGAGGATGGCGGATTCGAAGGGCGTCTTCCCTTCCCGCATGTGGCGGTCCGCGTTCTCCACCACGATGATGGCATCGTCCACCACCAGGCCGATCCCCAGCACCAGGGCCAGGAGGGTCAGGAGGTTGATGGTGTAGCCCAGGGCCAGCATCACGGCGAAGGTGCCCACCAGGGACAGCGGCATCGCTATCACGGGCACGGCCACGGCGCGCATGGTCCCCAGGAAGAGGAAGATCACCACCGTGACGATGAGCAGGGCCTCCGCCAGGGTCTTGATGACCTCCTCGATGGAGGTGTTGATGAAGTTGGTGGCGTCGTAGACGATCTCGCCCGTCAGGCCCGTGGGGAGCTGGGACTGGATCTCGGGGAAACTGTTCCGGACCCGCTTGGCGACCTCCAGGATGTTGGCCTCGGGGGCCACCTTGATGCCGATGAAGACCGACTTCCGCCCGTTGAAGGAGACGTTGAAGGAATAGTCGTCGGCCCCCAGGGTGACGTTGGCCACGTCCTCAAGGCGCACGATGGCGCCGTTCCCCTGGCGCACCGCAAGCTTGCGGAACTCCTCCACCGTGTGCAGGTCAGTGGCCGCCGTGAGGTCCACGCTGACCATCTGGCCCTTGGTGCTTCCCAGGGCGGATAGGGTGTTGTTGTTCTGCAGGGCCTTGCCGACATCCGTGGCGGTGACGCCGTGGGCGGCCATGCGCACCGGGTCGAGCCAGGCCCGCAGGGCGAAGTTCCGGGCGCCCAGGATCTCGGCCGCCTGGACACCGGGGACGGCGTCCAGCCTCGGCTTGACCACCCGGACCAGGTAGTCGGTGATGTTGTTCGTGGGCAGCACGTCGCTGTAGAAGCCCATGTACATCGAGTCGGTGTTGTCGCTGGTCTCGACGGTGATCACGGGCTGCTGGGCCTGGGGCGGCAGCTGGTTCTTCACCGCGTTCACCCGGGTGGTGATCTCGGTGAGGGCCTTGTTGGCGCTGTAGTTGAGGCGCAGCGTGGCCGTGATGGTGGACACGCTGTTGACGCTGGTGGAGGACAGGTAGTCGATGCCCTGGGCCTGGGCGATGCTCGACTCCAGGGGCTGGGTGATGAACCCGCCCACGGTGCCGGCGTCGGCGCCGTAGTAGACGGTGGACACCGTAACCACGGCATGTTCGGTCTTGGGATACTGGTTGACCGGAAGGTTGAAGATGGAACGAAGGCCGAGCACGAGGATGAGCATGCTCACCACCGCGGCGACCACGGGCTTGCGGATGAAGAGATCGGTGAAGTTCATCCGCCGGCCTCAGTTTTCCTGGGGCGCCGGCTTGGCGTCATCCGCCGGCCGCACCTTGTTGTCCACCACCAGGGGGGTGCCGTTGCGCAGCTTGAGGCTGCCGCTGGTCACCACCTGCGCCCCGGGCGTGAGGCCCTTGAGGATCGCCACCTGGTCGCCACGGGTGGCGCCCGTGGTCACGAAGACCTGCTGGGCCCGGAGCCCCTGGGGGCCCGCCACGGCCAGATAGACGATGGAGCCGTAGGGATTGTAGGTGATGGAGGTCTGGGGGAGGGTGAGCCAGGACTCCGGCGCGCCCACGTCCAGGCTGACGCTGGCGAACATGCCGGGGATCAGCACGTGGCCCGGGTTGGCGAAGACGGCTTCCACCTGGACGTTGCGGGTCCCGCCGTCCACCTTGGGATTCACGGTGGCGACCTTGCCGGTGAAGGTGCGGCCCGGGTAGGTGTCCAGGGACAGGTCCACCTTCTGGCCGGTGCGCACCCTGGCCAGTTCGCGCTGGGGGAGGGTGAAGTCGACGTAGACCTGGTCCAGCTGCTGCAGGGCCACCACGGGCGTGCCCGGCGTGACGTAGGCGCCCGGGCTGGTGGAGATGATGCCAACGCGTCCGGAGAACGGCGCCACCAGGCGTTTCTTCCCCGCCGCGGCGAGCTGAGCCTGGGCCGTGGCCTCCTTGGCGCGGAGGTCCGCCTCCGCGTTGTCGTACTCGGCCTGGCTGATGATGTGGGCCTGCATCTGCTCCTTGGCGCGCCGGAACGTCACGGCGGCGAGGTTCGCGGAGGCCTGGAGGGCGCGGTACTGGGCCTGCTCCGTCTCGTCGGCCAGGGCCACCAGCAGCTGGCCTTGCTTGGCGGACCCGCCCGGCACGGCTTCCACCTTGACCACCACCCCCGCCACCTCGAAGGCCAGATCGGCGCCCTTGATGGCGCGGACCGTGCCCACCGCGCTGAGCGACGGCTGCCACCGTTCCACCCGGGCCTCGGCCGTGGACACGGTCTGGGGCGGCTCGTGCGAACCCTGGAGGCTTCGCTGGATCATGGTGTTGCGGAAGGCGTTGAAGCCAATGAGCAGGCCCAGCAGGAGGCCCACGGCCAGGAGCATCACCACCATCCTCCGGCGCGTGCTGGGCGGCGTGGCCACTAGGATCTCGTCATGCATGGTGTTTCTCCCGGCTTGCGCCGCCTGTGGATCGCCCGGCGGGCTTTCGTGGCGGATTCATCATTGAGAATTCAACAGGTTTTCAAAAGGAACGACAGGACGTCCGGCATCTGCGGAGGAACCGCCCGATTAACCGTCCGGCATTGGACCTGAAGGCAATTGTAGGAGAAAAAGCGTCCGGAAAGCGAAAGGACCGTTCGTGTATTCAAGCCCCGGTTCAGCCAATAGATCTATTGGAAATATGAAAGAAACCAATAATCCGTAGGGCCGCCCGGGTCGCATCGTTTATTCATGGACGATGGAACCCCCCAAACCTTCCTTCCGCCGCAGCCGCTCCTTCCTCGAAGGCCCGCACCGTGCCCCCGCCCGCGCCATGCTCAAGGCCCAGGGCCTCACGGACGAGGACCTCGCCAAGCCCCTCATCGGCATCGCCAACACCTGGATCGAGCTGGGCCCCTGCAACCACCACCTCCGGGATCTGGCCGAGCAGGTGAAGCAGGGCGTCCGCGACGCCGGGGGCCTGCCCTTCGAGTTCAACACCGTCTCCGTGTCCGACGGCATCACCATGGGCACCGAGGGCATGAAGACCTCCCTCGTCAGCCGTGACCTCATCGCCGATTCCATCGAACTGGTGATGCGGGCCTACCCCTTCGACGGCGTCGTCGCCCTGTCGGGCTGCGACAAGACGCAACCCGGGGTCGCCATGGCCCTGGCGCGCATGGACGTGCCGGGGCTCATCCTCTACGGCGGCCCCTCCGAACCCGGTTGCGTGGACGGGCGGGACGTCACCATCCAGGACGTCTTCGAGGCCGTGGGCGCCCACGCCGGGGGACGGCTCGACGACGCCGGCCTGAAGCGGATCGAGGATGGCGCCTGTCCCGGCGCCGGCGCCTGCGGAGGCCAGTTCACCGCCAACACCATGGCAGGCGCCTTCGAGATCCTGGGCCTTTCGCCCATGGGCTCGGCCGGGCTCCCCGCCGAGGATCCCCTGCGTCCAGCCCTGGCCCGGGCCGCGGGCCGCCTCGTCATGGACCTGGTTCGCGACGACCTGCGGCCCAGCCGGATCCTCACCCGGGAGGCCTTCGCCAACGCCATCGCCGCCGTGGCCGCAACGGGCGGCTCCACCAACGCGGTGCTCCACCTCACCGCCCTCTCCCGGGAAGCCGGGATCGACCTTCCCCTGGAAACCTTCGACCGCATCAGCGCCGCCACGCCCATCATCGCCGACCTCAAGCCCTGGGGCCGGCACGTGGCCGCGGAGATGCACGCCGCCGGCGGCACCGCCCTGGTTGGACGCCGGCTCCTGGAAAGCGGCCTTCTCGACCCCTCGCCCCTCACCGTCCACGGCCGAACCCTGGGCGAGGTGCTGGCGGGCGCGCCCGAGACGCCGGGGCAGCGGGTCATCCACGCCGTCGACTCCCCCCTGCAGTCCCATGGCGGCATCGCCATCCTCCGCGGTTCCCTGGCCCCCGAGGGCTGCGTCGTGAAGATCGCCGGCCACGCCCGGCGCTCCCACCGCGGGCCCGCCCAGGTCTTCGACGGGGAGGAGGCGGCCTTCAAGGCCGTGCAGGAGGGCCGCATCCACGCCGGCAGCGTGGTGGTCATCCGCTACGAGGGCCCCCGGGGCGGTCCCGGCATGCGCGAGATGCTGGCGGTCACCGCGGCCCTGACCGGCGCGGGCCTTGGGGACAAGGTGGCCCTGGTCACCGACGGGCGCTTCTCCGGCGCCACCCACGGCTTCATGGTGGGCCACGTGAGCCCCGAGGCCGCCGTGGGCGGCCCCATGGCCCTCGTGCGGGACGGCGACGAGGTGGTGCTGGACGTGGAAGCCCGCCGCCTGGACCTGGCCGTGGACCCCGCCGTCCTGGAGGCGCGCCGCGCAGCCTGGTCGGCCCCGGTGCGCGCCATCC
>DBME01000158.1 GCA_002298155.1 Holophagaceae bacterium UBA706
CCCATGCGGGTGTCCAGGCAGCCGTGATCTTCCCCCAGAACGATCTGCGCACGCTGGTGGACGGCACCCTGGGGCTTTCCTTCGGGGTGCACCTGGGCATCAACCTGCAGGGGGGCAACGAGCTCCGGCCCCGCCTGGACTACCTCCAGGTGGACACCGAGGCCTTCCACGTCCTGACCCTGCATTCCACCTCCCGCTCCGCCCACTGCGTGGCGCTGGGCGCCGACTACCTGAAGTTCTTCGAGGGCGGCAGCCGCGGCGCCTACGGCGTGGCCGGCGTGGGCCTCCAGTGGTGGAGCGCCAGCGACCCCGCCGCCGAGAGCACCCACGACACCGCCCCCTACCTCCAGGCCGGCGTGGGCTTCCGGTTCGATTCGAAGGTGGGGGCGGAGATCGTGTACAACCTCGGGCGCTTCCGCAGCCATTCCGGCACGGCGGGGACGATCCAGGCGGGGATCAACTACCGGTTCTAGTCTCGGACCAGCACGGCCCTCACGGGTGAACCGTCGCCATTTTCGATGCGCAACGGCAGGGCCGACAGGGTGTAGTCTCCAGGTTCGACTCCATCCAGCCTCAGGCCTTCCAGCACCCGCATGTCCGCCTCGGCTAGCGCGTGATGGGTCTCCAGGCCCTGGCTGGCGAAGGGGTCCACGGAGGGGGTGTCGATGCCCACCAGCAGGACGCCCTGGGCCTTCAGGTAACGGATCAGTTCCACGGAGAGAGCGTTGAAGTCCTCCGTGAAGTGGTTTGAATCCGCATAGGAGGAGGTGCGAAAGAGTACGCGGGGCGCGGTCACCGGCCCGGGAAGATGGGCGGGAAGGACGCGCTCGCCGGGGGGGAGGGCGACGCGGATCACTTGGCAGGGGCCGATGTAGGCGCCCGGGTCCACGTCCGCGATCGAGGGCCCCCCGGGCAGGTAGTGGGAGGGCGCGTCCGCATGGGCTCCGGCGTGGAGGGTCGTGGTGATGCGGCCCACCTCCACGGTGCCTCCGAAACCCTTCATGACCACCGAATCGCGGCTGAACCCATGGTCTCCCGGCCATACGGCCAGACGCGAGGAAAGGAGCGGGGAAATGTCATACAGGTTTCGCATGGGGATGGACCTCACCTAAGCATATGCGCTAGCCTTGCAGGAGTTCCCCTTTAAGCCCAGCAGGAGGCCCCGATGTCCCAGGATACGTTCATCATTCATCGCTTTGGCATGGAGCAGGGTCCGCTGCAGTACGGCGATCTCCAGATGATGGCCCGCAGTGGCCAGATCGACTCCAAGACCATGGTGCGCAAGGAAGGCGGCCAGTGGTTCCCCGTTACGGAGATCCCCGGCATCTTCTCGTCCAAGGACTGGATCACGGCCATGCTGCTCTCCTTCTTCCTGGGCTACCTGGGCGTGGACCGCTTCTACCTGGGCCACACGGGCCTGGGCGTCGCCAAACTGCTGACCTTTGGCGGCTGCGGCATCTGGTCGCTCATCGACTTCATCCTGATCTGCATCAACAACGTCAAGGACTCGGATGGGCTTCCGCTCAAGAAGTAGCGGACCGGACACCTCTCTCCTCTTTATCGCAGGCCTGTTCCTGGCGGCGGTGCTGGTGGGCCTCGCCCTGCCCCGGAGCACCTGGGACCGGTTGCCGGACTTCTGCCCCTTCCTGAGGCTCACGGGCCGGCCCTGTCCCACCTGCGGCCTCACCCGGTCCTGGTCGGCCCTGCTCCACGGAGACCTGGCGGCGTCCTTCCGGTTCCATGCCTGGGGCCCGCTCCTGCTGGCGGGCATCCCGGTCTGGCTTGGGCTCGGCTGGCACCAGGGGCGGCTGCCCCGGATTCCCAGGATCGCCCTGTGGGCGTTGGGTAGCGCGTGGGTCCTGTATGCCGTGGCGCGGATGTTCGGCTGGCCCGGGGCGGGCCGCCCCTAAACCCGTTCCCCTCCTCGCCCGTAGGATCTGCAAAGCACCAGGAGAATCCATGCACGCCGCTTTGCGTCCCCTACTTTTCATCCTTTGCGCCGCCACCCTGCCGGCCGCCGCCGAAGACGCGCCGGAGTCCAAGAAGTGCCTCTGGCATTGGCACCACAAATCCGAATTCGCCTGGCAGGTGCAGGCCAACTTCCCCTCCAAGGATCTGGGCCGCGCCCTGGACAGCCGTACGGGGCTGGGCCTGGGCATGCAGTGGACCCGCGACCGGGGCCATGGCATCACCAACCGCACCCGGCTGGAATGGAACGTCTTCCCGGAAGGCAACCCCGTCGGGACCGATGCCATCAAGACCAAGGCCAGCAACTATGTCCTGTCCTTCGACCGCCTCTACCACTTCTCGGGCGAGGACCGGGGCGTCTACATCCTGGGCGGCCTGGGCGCGGTCCGCTGGTTCCTGGACCGCACGCCGGTTGATGGCCCCCGGGCCTCCTCCCACACCACCAAGCTCGCCGTCACCGCGGGCGCCGGTTTCCGGTTCAACCACGCCGTGGCCGCCGAAGCTCGCTACATGGTGAGCACCATCGACCGCACCTACGACGGAAATGTGCTTCAGGCCAGCGTCAGCATGAGATTCTAGTCCGGCCATCCGGGGAGCCCGCCTTGATCGCTTTCGAAGAACTGGAAGTCCGCTATGGGCCGACGGTGGCCCTCCGGGGCCTGACCCTCACCCTGGAACCCGGCGTCATCGGGCTCCTGGGGCCCAATGGTTCGGGCAAGTCCACCCTTCTCAAGACCCTCCTCGGGCTCCTGAAACCCTCCAGGGGCCGCGGGAACGTGCTGGGCGTGCCCCTGGGCGCGCCGGAGGCGGCCATCCTGCGGGCCCGCATCGGCTACATGCCCGAGTACGACGCCCTGATCGAGGACACGTCGGCCTACGAGCAGGTGGCCTTCTGGGGCGAGCTGAGCGGGCTCTCCTCCCGCCAGGCCCGGGACCGGGCCCATGAAGTGCTCTATTTCGTGGGGCTCGACGAGTCCCGCTACCGCAACGTCTCGGGCTACTCCACGGGCATGCGCCAGCGGGTCAAGCTGGCCCAGGCCCTGGTGCATTCTCCGGATCTGGTCTTCCTGGACGAACCCACCAACGGGCTCGATCCCGACGGCCGCAAGCGCATGCTGGACCTGGTCCTCAAGGTGCGGGCCGAGCTGGAGACCAGCGTCGTCCTGGCCAGCCACCTGCTCCAGGACGTGGAGCGGGTCGCGGACCAGCTCGTCATCCTGGACAAGGGCGAGGTGAAGGCCTCGGGCAGCATGGCCGGCCTGCGGAAGATGCTGGCCCGGCGCTTCGAGCTGCGCTTCCTGGATCCCCTGGCGCCCGCCCACGAAGCCGAGCTCGGCGCCCTGGGCGCCGTCCTGGAGGGCCGCAACGGCCTCTACGACATCGAACTCACCGATCCCGATCCGGTGGCCGCCTTCCGCTGGGCCGACGCCCGCGGGGTCGTGCTGGTCCAGCTCACGCCCCGGCACGACCGTCTCGACGAAGTCCTGATCCGCGCCCTGAGGCCAGCCTGATGCCCATCTACGCACCCACCCTCCCCCCCCCCCCC
>DBME01000037.1 GCA_002298155.1 Holophagaceae bacterium UBA706
CCAGGCGGCCCGGGATACCGAAGCCCCCCGCCTGGCGGAGGCGGACGAGGCCGTGCGCCTCCTGGGCCTGAAGAAGCTCCTGCCCCTCACCTTCCAGGCCGCGCGGGTGATCTCCAACGTCCGCCGCGCCCCCTTCGGCGGCATGGTCCTGGACCAGGGCGCCGACGCGGGCCTGGTGCCCGACCAGGGCGTCATCTGCCCCGAGGGCGTCGTGGGACGCATCTGGGAGGTGGGCCCCACCCAGGCCACCCTCCTGCCCCTGGACGCCTACAACGCCTCCACGGGCGTCATGCTGGCCCGCAGCCGCGCCACGGGCGTGCTCCAGGGCCTGGGGCCCGGCAAGGCGGCCCTTCGCTACATCGGCAGCCAGGAAGTGGTGCAGGTGGGTGAGCCCGTGTACACCTCGGGCCTGGACCGCAACTTCCCCCGCGGCCTCCTGGTGGGCTACGTGAGCTCCGTGCGCCCGCGGGACGTGGAACTGCAGGTGGAGGTGGCCGTGGCCGCGCCCCTGGACCGCGTCGCCCTGGTGCTCATCCTCCCGCCCCAGCCCCGCATCGAGCTGCCGCCCCCCGCGGCGCCGCCCGAGGCCAAGAAGCAGGGCGCCCCCAAGGCCCGGAAGGTGGAACGATGAACGGTCCCGCCGCCCCCGCCTTCCGCCGCCACGCCATCGCCCTGGTGGCCCTGGTGGGCATCCACTTCACCGCACCCTGGCCCGGGCTCCAGGCCATGTTCCACGTCTTCCTGGTGCTGGGGCTGGCGCCGGGCTTCCCGTCGCTGCTGCAGGGCCTGTTGTGGTCCGCCCTGGCGGGCTGGGTCCTGGAAGGAAGCCTGCGGGTCTACCCCCACCTGGGCGGCACGGCCCTGGGCAACATGGTGGCGACGATGCTCGTGTACTGGCTGCTCCTCCAGTGGCCGCCCCATTCGCGCAAGCCCTACTGGGGCCGTCAGGCGGCCATGGTGCTGATCCACGCCATCCTGGTCCACACCACCGTGCGCATCGCGGCAGGGCCCCATACCTGGGGCTTCGGATGGCTCTGGGCCCTGGTGACCATCCCGCTGTGGGCGAGCCTGGCCCTGCGCCTCCATCCGCCCATCCATCGGAGGTAGCCGATGGAGATCCTGAACCGCAGCCTGATCCACCGCCGCATCGCGGTCATGAAGGTCGTGACCCTCCTCATGATCCTCGGCCTGGTGCTGGCCTACGGCTGGGTCCAGCTGGGGCTGCGCCGGGAGATGCAGCGCCTGGCCTTCTCGCAGGCGGTGAAGACCCGCACCACCCCCGCGCCCCGGGGCATCATCTTCGACCGCAACGGCAACAAGATCGTGGACAACCGCAGGGCCCTCCACCTGGTGATCCAGAACGAGGACCTGCCCACGGACAACCTGCAGATCGACGCCCTGGCCCAGGCCTTGTTCATGGAACCCGAGCAGCTCCGGCGCCGGGTCCAGGCCAGCCGCCAGGCCGCGGGAAACCGCATGCTGGTGCTCCTGGACAACCTGGACGACGCGGCCCTGGCCCGGGCCGAGGTCCTGAGGGCGCGGTTCCCCTTCCTGAGCATCGAAGTGGCGCCCCGGCGCGTGTACCTGGGCCAGGACCTGGCCGGCCACGCCCTCGGGTACGTGGGTGAAGTGACGCCGGAGGAGCTGGCCAAGTACCCGGACCGCTACCAGCTGGGCGAGATCATCGGTCGCTCGGGCTTCGAGAGCTCCCGCAACGACCGCCTGCGGGGCGTGGACGGCCAGCGCCGCATCCTGGTGGACCACCTGGGCCGCGAAGTGGCGGTCTTCGGGCTCAACGAGGCCAAGCCCGGGCGCAGCGTCTACCTCACCCTGGACGCGGGCCTGCAGGAGATCCTCAAGGGCGCCTTCGGCAGCGACAACGGCGCGGGCATCGTGCTGGACCTGCGGGACGGCGGCATCCTCGCCATGTTCTCCAGTCCCTCCTACGACCCCAACATCTTCCTCAACCGGCTCAGCCAGGAGCAGGTGGAGCAGTACTGGGGCAACCCCGACCGGCCCATGCTGGACCGGGTCACCCAGGGCCGCTATCCGCCCGGGTCCACCTTCAAGCTCCTGGTGGCCCTCGCCGCCCTGGAGAAGGGCATCATCACCCCCGAGTCGACCTTCACCTGCTACGGGCACAAGGTCTTCTACAACCGTGACTTCCGCTGCGACAACACGCACGGCACCGTGAACCTCATCCAGGCCATCGCCCACAGCTGCGACATCTACTTCTACGAGCTGGGCATGCGCCTGGACATCGACGACATCCACGCGGCCGCGGAGAAGTACGGCATCACCATGCCCACCGGCGTGGACCTGCCCCACGAGGCCACCTCGCGCGTCCCCAGCCGGGAGTGGAAGAAGCGCGTGAAGAAGGAGAAGTGGTACGCCGGCGAGACCATCAGCGTGGCCATCGGCCAGGGCGCCAACAGCCTGACCCCCATCAGCCTGGCGCGGTTCTACGCCATGTTGGCCACGGGCGGCAAGTTCCTCACGCCGCATCTGCTCTACGGAATCCGCCCCGAGGACAACAGCCCCATGGAGCTCTTCACGCCGCCGGCGCCGCGGGAGTCGGGGCTGGACCCGAAGATCCGCGCCGTGCTGGACGAGGCCCTTTACGAGGTGGTCCATTCAGGCACGGCCAAGGAATCCGCCATTCCCGGCCTGACCATCCTGGGCAAGACGGGCACGAGCCAGGTGACCTCCTTCGTGGACAAGAGCCACTACGCCAAGCTGGGCAAGAAGCTCAGGGACAACGCCCTGTTCGCGGGCTACGCGCCGCGCGACAACCCCCAGATCGCCTTCTGCGTGGTGGTGGAGAACGGCGGCTTCGGCGCCGCCAGCGCCGCGCCCATCGTGAAGAAGCTCTGCCAGTACTGGTTCATCGACCGCCTCAAGAAGCCGCTGCCCCCGCCCAGCGCGAAGATCCCCGACGAGTTCAAGCAGGACCAGGGCGCCGAGCCCGGGGAGGAACCGTGAGGGAACGCCTGCGCGCGCTGGACACGACGCTGCTCTGGCCCATGGTCATCCTGGTGCTCATGGGGACCCTGACGGTGTACTCCGCCGGGCGGGGCACCTCCCAGGCGACCCTCTGGGCCAAGCAGACCGTGTGGAACGTCATGGGCTTCGCGGTCATGGCCTTCCTGGCGGGCACCAATCCCCGGCGGGCCTTCCGCAGCGGCTTCGCCCTGTACGTCCTGGGCATCCTCAGCCTCGTGCTGGTGCTGGCCGCGGGCCACCGCATCGGCGGCGCCCAGCGGTGGATCATCCTGGCCGGCCTCACCTTCCAGCCGTCTGAGCTCATGAAGTGGCTCACGCTCCTGTTCGTAGCGCACCGCCTGGGCACGCGCCAGCCCCAGGACCTCACCGCCTGGGACCTGGTGGGCGTCTCCGGCCTGGTGTTCTTCCCCATGCTCCTGGTGCTCAAGCAGCCCGACCTGGGCATGGCCGTGAGCTTCCTGCCCATCCTCCTGCTGGTGCCCATCCTCAAGGGCCTCCGGGCCAAGTGGGTGGCCGTGGGACTGGTGGTGGTGGGCCTGGGCGGGGTGTTCGCCTGGCAGAAGGTGCTCAAGCCCTACCAGAAGCAGCGGGTCATGACCTTCCTGGACCCCGGCGCCGACCTCAAGGGCAAGGGCTACCAGATCAACCAGAGCCGCATCGCCATCGGGGCCGGCGGCCTCACGGGCCAGGGCTTCACCTCCGGCAGCCAGACCCAGCTGAACTTCCTGCCCGTGAAGACGACGGACTTCGTCTTCTCGGTGTGGGCCGAGGAACGCGGCTTCCTGGGAGTCCTCATGGCCCTGGGGCTCTTCGGGCTGGTGCTCAGCCGGATCCTGGACACGGCGGTGGCCGCGCGCAGCGCCTCGGAGACCTACTTCTGCGTCGGGGCGGCGGGCATCATCGCCCTGCACCTGCTGGTGAACGTGGGCATGGTCATCGGGGTCCTGCCCAACAAGGGCATCGTCCTGCCCTTCTTCAGCGCGGGAGGCAGCAGCACGCTGAGCTACTTCCTGGGGCTGGGCGTGGTGATGGGCATACGGCACCGGGCCCAGGTAAAATGACCCCATGCAGAGCGACCCCCAAGCCCGACTGAAGGACCTCGCCGCCCAGGTGCTGGAGCACCGCCGGCGGTACTTCGTCCTGGACCAGCCCATCCTGTCCGACGCCGAGTACGACGCCCTGGAGCGCGACCTGCGGGACCTGGAGGCGGCCTACCCGCTCCTGGCGGACCCCAACAGCCCCACCCAACGGGTGGGCGCCCCGCCCCTGGACGCCTTCCGCAAGGCCCGCCACCGCACGCCCATGCTGAGCCTGGACAACACCTATTCCGAGGACGAGCTGCGGGACTGGGAGGCGCGGGTCCTGAAGGGCCTGGCCGGCGTTTCGCCCGTATTCTCCGCGGAGCTGAAGGTGGACGGCCTCTCCCTGTCCCTGCTGTACGAGGACCGCACCCTGGTGCGCGCCGTGACGCGGGGCAACGGCGAGGAGGGCGAGGACGTGACGGAGAACGCCCGTACCATCGCCGACATCCCCCTCAACCTGCCCGCGGACGCCCCCGCCACCCTGGAGGTGCGGGGCGAGGCGTTCCTGTCCCGCCGGCGCTGGGAGGAGCTCAACCGCGAGCGCGACCTGCGCGGCGAGGCCCGCTTCGCCAACCCGCGCAACGCCGCGGCCGGCACCATGAAGCAGCTCGACAGCCGCATCACCGCCGAACGCCGCCTCTCCTTCCTGCCCTGGCAGATGCTGGGCTCGGCCCGCCACGCGCAGGGCATGGACCTCCTGGCCGGCTGGGGCTTCAACCGCATGCCCGCCCACGCCGAGGGGGATTTCCAGGCCATGCTGGACTTCATCCGGGGCCAGGCGGAACCCCGGCTCCTGCTCCCCTTCGACACCGACGGCGTGGTCCTCAAGGTGGACGACCTGGCCCTCCAGGAGCGCCTGGGCTTCACGGACCGGGTCCCCCGCTGGGCCATCGCCTTCAAGTATCCCGGCCTGCAGGCCACCACCACCCTCCTGGGCATCACCTGGCAGGTGAGCCGGGCGGGCAAGCTGACCCCCGTGGCCGAGCTGGAGGCCGTGGAGGTTGCCGGCTCCACCGTGCGCCGGGCCACGCTGCACAATGCCGACGAGCTGGCCCGCCTGGGGCTCCGCATCGGCTGCAGGGTCTTCGTGGAGAAGGGCGGCGAGGTGATCCCCAAGGTGGTCGCCGCGGTGCCCGGCTCCATCCCCGAGGACGCCCCCGAGCCCGGGGTGCCGTCCGTATGCCCGGTATGCGCCGGCCCGGTGGGCAAGGATTCCGACGAGGAGGTGGCCTGGCGCTGCCAGAATCCCGAATGCCCCGCCAAGATCACCGCCCGCCTCCAGCACCTGGGCAGCCGCGTGGCCCTGGACGTGGAGGGCCTGGGCGAGGCCCTGGTGGAGCAGATGGCCCCGCGGTTCGCCCAGCCCTGGGACGTCTTCGGCCTGCTCCAGGACCCCCAGCAGGCCCTGGCCTACCTGGCCGGCCTGGACCGCATGGGCGAGAAGAGCGCCCAGAACGTCCTGGAGGCCCTGGGCGCGGCCCGCTTCAAGCCCCTGTCCCGGTGGATCCATGCCCTGGGCATTCCCATGGTCGGAGCCCGCACCGCCGAGCTCCTGGCCGAGGCCTTCCCCAGCTTCCAGGCCCTCTGGGAGGCCGAGGAGGGCAAGCTTCTGGCCGTGGAGGAGGTCGGCCCCAAGGTGGCCGCCGGCATCCGGGCCTTCGCCGCCCTCCACCCGGCCCTGCCCGCGCAGCTGGAGGCCCTGGGCGTCCAGCCCGAGCCGCCCCGCCCCCGGGACCTCACGGGCCTGCCCCTGGCCGGGCAGGTGGCGGTGGTCACCGGCACCCTGCCGACCCTGGGCCGGGAGGAGGCCGAGGCGCTCCTGAAGGAACTGGGGGCCAAGGTCACCGGCGCCGTTTCGCCCAAGACCACGGTCCTGGTAGCCGGGGAGAAGGCGGGATCCAAGCTCGCCAAGGCCGAGGCCCTGGGCATCCCCGTGAAGGACGAGGCCTGGTTGCGGGGCCTGAAGGCCGAATAGCCGCCTTCCCGGCCGGGTCGTGCCACCATGGGGGAGCCCCCCCGGCCCACCCCGGCGGATAAAGGGCGCAGGTACCCCGACCCCAAGGCAGCCCCATGACCAACCATCCCCGCCGCATCGGCAAATTCGAGATTCTTGAACGCCTGGGCGAAGGCGCCATGGGCGAGGTCTTCCTGGCCCGGGACACGCTCCTGGGACGGGAGGTCGCCATCAAGACCATCCACCCCGCCGCCCTCACCGCCCCCGACGCCCGGGACCGCTTCTTCCGCGAGGCCCAGGCCGCGGGCCGGCTCAACCATCCGAACCTGGTGACCATCCACGAGTTCGGCGAGGACCAGAACGTCCACTACATGGCCATGGAATACGTGCCGGGCGACGACCTGGGACGCCTGATCCAGGGCGGGACCCTGCCCAAGGCCGAGATGCTGGAGCTCCTGGCCCAGGTGTGCGACGGCCTGGGGTTCGCCCACCAGCGCGGCGTCCTCCACCGGGACGTCAAGCCCTCCAACATCCGCGTCACCCGCGTGTCGGGGCGCCTCGCGGCCAAGGTCCTGGACTTCGGCATCGCGCGCCTGGCGGGGAGCGACCTCACCGCCACCGGCACGCTGCTGGGCACCTTCGGGTACCTGGCCCCCGAGTACATCCAGTCCGGCAAGCCCGACGCCCGGGCCGACCTCTTCGCCGTGGGCGTGATCCTCTACGAGACCCTGGCGGGGTCCCGCCCCTTCGAGGGGGAGTCCACCGCCACCGTGCTCCACCGCATCGTCAACGAGGAGCCTGCGCCCCTGGACCTGGACCGGCTGGAAGGCATCAGCCCCGCGATCCGGGCGGTGGTGGCCCGGGCCCTGGCCAAGAATCCCGACGCCCGGTACCCCGACGCCGAGACCCTGGCCGCGGACCTGCGCTCGGCCCGCAACCCCGCCTGGGATCCCACCTCGGACAAGGACGCCACCGTGCGCACCGGCCCCCCCATGGACCTG
>DBME01000038.1 GCA_002298155.1 Holophagaceae bacterium UBA706
GGGATTCGCGAGGCGAAGGTCTGACCCTCATCCGCCGCGGCACCACGGCCAGCGACGCCCGCGGCCAGGGTCAAGCCCAACGCGAGGATCCAGCGGCGGCTGAGGAGCATAGTCCAAGTATCCCCGCCCGCGCTCGGGGCCGGAAGTCCTTCNNNGGCGAGGATGGCCGCCCAGAGGTTTCCCCCCGACGCCAGGTACACCGAGCCCAGCACCAGCCCCGACCAGGTGGACTCCACCACCCCCGCGGGCCCCTTGTAGAAGTGCCCGAACCCGAAGAGCACGCTCACCGCCGCCAGGGCCGCGAGCTTGGCGGTACGGGAGCCCCCCAGGGCCTCCATGGCGCGGGTGCCCAGGTAGCCGCGGTACGACAGCTCCTCGCCGAAGGCCGCGAAGACCCACACCAGGACCAGGCCCTTGAGTGCGACGGGGAGGTTGCCCTTGAGGGACGTGAAGACCGTGGACATTTCCACCGGTTGCGGCCAGATGCGCAGGGCCAGGGGGAGAACGAGCTCGCCCCCGGCCTGGATCAGGATGGCGCCCAGCAGGCCCCAGAGCAGGACCCGGGGCCAGGAGGCTGGCCGGCGCAGGCCCGCCGCTCCCCAGCCGCCGTTGCGCAGCAGGAAAGAGAGGGTGCCGAGGATGACCAGGAGCGGCACCTCGTTGGGCACCCGGTGAAAGACGTTGTGGCCGATGACGATGGCCGCGCCCAGGGCGAACTCCGCCAGGGACAGGGCGCAGCGTCCACCCTCAAGGGTGCCGTCGGTTCGGTGGGTGTCTCGCAAGGTCATGGTCGCCCTCCGGCCCGCAATTTAAATTCCGATGAATGATACCTCGCAATACAATAGTCCCATTATCCCCAGGAGGACCCATGTCCTGTCCGGCTCCCCGGTTCGTTTCCACGGCTCTGGCCTGTGTCCTGGCCGCCGCCTCGTCGGGTCTCACGGCCCAGACCAAGCTGCTGCGCTTCCCGGATATCCACGGCGACAAGGTGGCTTTCACCTACGGCGGTGACCTGTGGTGGGCCAGCACCTCCGGCGGGACGGCGACCCGGCTCACGGCCCACCCGGGCATGGAGGTCTTCGCGAAATTCAGCCCGGACGGCAAGTGGATCGCCTTCACGGGGCAGTACGACGGGGACGAGCAGGTGTACGTCATGCCCGCCGAGGGCGGCGTGCCCCGCCAGCTGACCTTCTACCCGGCCCACGGCCCCCTCAAGCCCCGGGGCGGCTACGACAACCAGGTCATGGGCTGGACGCCGGACGGCAAGTCCATCCTCTTCCGGTCCATGCGGGACGCCAATGGCGTCACCGTCCACGGCAACCTCTTCACCGTTTCCAAGGACGGGGGCCTTCCGGTCAAGCTCCCCATGCCGGAGTCCGGCGCGGGCTGCTTCGCCCCCGATGGCAGGAAGCTCGTCTACACGCCCCAGTACCGTGACTTTCGCCACTGGAAGCGCTACCAGGGCGGCTGGGCGGAGCACCTGTACGTCTTCGATCCGGTCACCCTGGAGCGCAAGCCCATCGCCCAGACGAAGCGCACGGAGCGCGACCCCATGTGGATCGGTGACCGCATCTGGTTCGCCTCGGACCGGGACGGCACCCTCAACCTCTACAACGTGGACCCCGCCACGGACCAGGTGAAGCAGGCCACCTTCAGCAAGACCTGGGATGTGCGCTGGCCCTCCTCGGACCAGACCTCGCGCATCGTCTACGAGCTGGACGGCCAGCTGCACATCCTCGACACCCGCGACGGCTCGGACAAGGGCATCGCCATCACGGTGCCCACGGACGGCGGGGCCTCCCGGCCCACGCACATGGCCGTGGACAAGTTCATCGAGGGCTTCGGCCTCTCGCCCAAGGGCGAGCGGGCCCTCTTCGTGGCCCGGGGCGACGTGTTCACCGCGCCCATCGAGAAGGGGCCCACCCGCAACCTCACCGCCACCTCCCGCTACCACGACAAGCACGCCGAATGGTCCCCCGACGGCAAGAGCGTCGCCTTCATCTCGGACATGTCCGGCGAGGAGCAGATCTACGTGGTGGACCAGGACGGCAAGGGCAAGCCCGTGGCGGTCACCTCGGGGCTGGCCATCTACCTGACCTCCCTGGGCTGGGCTCCGGACGGCAAGCGCATCGCCTTCACGGACAAGAACGGCGTCCTCTACGTGGTGGGCGTGGCCGACCACAAGATCGTCACGGTGGACAAGGAGGAGTTCGGCGGCAACCCCGACTACGAGTGGTCCCCGGACGGCCAGATCCTGGCCTACACCAAGCGCAACGCCAACGGCTTCAATTCCCTCTACCTGTGGGACGGGCAGGTGCACCGGGTCACCGGCGACCTGGCCACCGTGGGCTCCCCGGCCTGGGATCCGGAAGGCAAGTACCTCTACGTCCTCTCCCGGCGCGACTTCGCCCCCCAGATGTCCAACCTGGAGTTCGACTACGCCGGCAACAAGAACATGGGCATCTTCGCCTACGCCCTGCGCAAGGACGTGGCCCATCCCTTCCCGCCCGAGAGCGACGAGGTGGCCGGCGAACCCGAGAAGAAGGAGGAGGCCAAGGGCCCCCGTCCCGCCCTGCGCGTGGACTATGACGGCCTCGACCAGCGCTGCGCCCGGGTGCCCCTGCCCGCGGACAACTACGCCGGTCTCCACGCCTCCAAGGGCCTCCTCTCCTACATCAAGATGGCCCCCCGCTTCTACGGCGGCGACGCCCCCGCCGGCGCGGGCCTCTATGTCTACGACCTGCGCAAGCGCAAGGAGTCCGAACTGGCCACCGACGTGCGCGGGGCGGCCTTCAGCGCCAACGGCGAGAAGGTCATGGTGCGCGGCCAGGCAGGGTTCATGCTCCTGGACGTCAAGCCCGAGGCCAAGGAGAAGAAGCCCGTGGCCACCAAGGGCCTCGTGGCCGACGTGGTGCCCGCCCAGGAATGGTCGGAGATCTTCGACGAGGTGTGGCGCCGCTACCGCGACTTCTTCTATGTGAAGAACATGCACGGCTATGACTGGAAGGCCCTGGGTGACCGGTACAAGACCCAGCTCCCCTACGTCACCCACCGTTCGGACCTCACCTACATCCTCACCGAGCTCATCGGCGAGCTGAACATCGGCCACGCCTACGTGGAGGGCGGCGACTTCCTGCTGCCCGAACGGGCCCGCTACGGCCTTCCCGGGGCGCGCTTCGAGCTGGACGCCAAGGCCGGCCGTTTCCGCATCGCCCGGATCCTCCGGGGGCAGAACGAGGAGCCCAAGTACCGCAGCCCCCTCACCGAGGTGGGCGTGGACGTGCATGAGGGCGACTACGTCCTGGCCATCGACGGCCACGAGCTGGGGGCCGGCGACGATCCCTACGTGCTGCTGCGCAACCACGCGGATCCCGTCACCCTCACCGTGAACGCCAAGCCTTTGGCCGAAGGGGCCCGCAAGGTCACCTACAACCCCATCGCCAGCGAGGACGCCCTCCTGTACCTGGACTTCGTGCTCACCTCCAAGGAGCGCGTGGACAAGCTCTCCGGGGGCCGCATGGGCTACATCCACATCCCCGACATGGGCGCGCCCGGCATCGCCGAGTTCATCAAGTGGTTCTACCCCCAGATCCGCAAGGAAGGCCTCCTGATCGACGACCGCGCCAACGGCGGCGGCAACGTGAGCGCCATGGTCCTTGAGCGCCTGGGCCGCAAGCTCCTGGGCACCCGCTTCGGCCGCACTTCCGACTATCCCACCACCTACCCGGGCACGGTCTTCCACGGCCCCATGGCCTGCCTGATCAGCGAGACCAGCGCCTCGGACGGCGACATCTTCCCCTACCACTTCCGCTTCGCCGGCCTGGGCCCCCTCATCGGCAAGCGCACCTGGGGCGGCGTCGTGGGCATCAACGACTCCGGCCCGCTGCTGGACGGCGGCACGGTCTTCGTGCCCCAGAGCGGCACCAACGCCCCCACGGGCGAATGGATCATCGAAGGGGACGGCGTCACGCCCGACATCGAGGTGGAGAACGACCCCAAGGCCGTGGCCGCCGGCCATGACCCCCAGCTGGAACGGGGCGTCCAGGAGGTCCTGAAGGCCATGGAGGCGAAGCCCATGAAGCTCCCCACCAAGCCCGCCGATCCCGTCAAGACCCACTAGTCCAGGCATTTGGAGTAGCATCGGGGGATCCCAGCGAGCCCCCGATGCCCCCACTCCACGACTTCCCCCCCATCTTCCACACCCGGGACTGCCGTTACGGCAGGATGGTCTACCCGGCCAAGGACATGTACGTGGGCCGTTCCCTGGCCCTGTACGGCGAGTTCAGCGAGGGGGAGGCGGAGATCTTCCGGCACCTCGTGCGTCCCGGCGACATGGTGGTGGAGGTGGGCGCCAACATCGGGGCCCACACCGTGCTCCTGGCGCGCCTCGCGGGCCCCGAGGGCGCGGTGCTGGCCTTCGAGCCCCAGGCCATCCTCTTCCAGATCATGTGCGCCAACCTGGCGCTCAACAGCATCGTCAACGTCGTCGCCGAGCAGAAGGGGCTTGGACGCAGGCCGGGGTTCGCCCACATCCCCCCCCTGGATTACGGCGCCAACTCGAACTTCGGGGGCGTGAGCCTGGACATGGTGGACAAGGGCGAACGGGTTCCCGTGGCGATCCTGGACGCCTACCATCTTGAAAAGTGCGCCTTCATCAAGATCGACGTGGAGGGCATGGAGTTCCAGGTGCTGGAGGGCGCGGCCGACACGATCCACCGGCTCCGCCCCGCCATGTACATCGAGAACGACCGGAAGGAAAAGTCGCACGACCTCATCGAGCTGCTGTTCTCCATGGGCTACCGCCTGTGGTGGCACACGCCGACGCTCTTCCATGCGGACAACTTCGCCGGCAACCCGGAGAACGTCTTCGGGAACGTGGCCAGCCTGAACCTGCTGTGCATCCCCAGCGAAAAGCAGTTCGCCACCGACCTGATGGAAGTGACGGACCCGGATTCCTGGCTGATTTGACGGCCTAGGCCCAGCGCCCTTCGGGGCGCTTCTTCCAGGCCCAGATGATGTAGTCCACGTTCAGGGGCTTGCCCCCCAGCGCCTTGAGCCGCGTCATGAGCTGGCCCCGGTGGTGCTGGGTGTGCATGGCCACCTGGGTGAGGGCCTCGTCCACGGTCACATGGCAGGGAGGGCCGGGGAACCAGGGGATCAGCACTTCGCGGCCCAGGCCGTCGGCGTCCTGGTCCCGGAAGAAGGCCCGGTAGGCCTCGTGGTTGGCCCGGGTGCGCCGGCGGAGCTCGGTGTAGTCGGGCAGGGGGCCATCCGTTCCGAAGACCTCCCCGCCATTGAGGACCATGAGGAAGGCCCCCTGGACGTCGGCCATGTGGCGCATGCGCTGGCGCAGGTCCTCGTCGTCCTGGAACCCGGACTTGCCCCAGGCCTCGAACCACACCGCGTCCGCCCAGGCCATGTGCTCGTGCATATCCTGCAGGTGTTCGAATAGGGTGCTGGGCATGGGATGACCTCATGGTTCCGGGACGGGCTGCAGGAAGCATAGCGCAGGGATGTTGTGACCACTGTTTGGATAAAATACGGTATAACGATCATTGACAAATCCTGGAGAAACCCATGAACGCAATGACCGCGACGGATAAACCCGCGCCGCCCAAGGGCCAGCCCAAGGGATTGTGGGTCCTGATCTTCACCGAGACCTGGGAGCGCTGCAGCCACTACGGCATGCGCGCCATCCTCATGCTGTACCTCACGGCCCCGGTGGCCAAGGGCGGGCTAGAGCTGGATAAGCAGCATGCAGGGCTCCTGTTCGGGGGCTACATGCTGGCCATCTACCTGTTCGCCTTGTCCGGCGGCCAGATCGCGGACCGCTTCCTGGGCGCCAAGCGGACCATCGTCCTGGGCGGCCTCCTCATCGCTTCGGGCCAGCTGCTTCTGCAGGTGCGCAGCCTCAACGGGCTCATCGCCAGCCTGGTGCTCATCGCCGTGGGCACCTGCCTGCTCAAGCCCAACGTCAGTGCCTCGGTGGGCCGCCTCTACACCAAGGATGATCCCCGGCGCGATGGCGCTTTCACATATGAGTACATGGGCATCAACCTGGGGGCCATGATTGCCCCCATCTTTGTGGGTTTCATGGCCGAGCACAAGTCCTTCATCGCCTTCCTGAACATGATAGGCCTCCATAGCAAGACAGGCTGGTCCTGGGCCTTCGGGTTGACGGGCTTGGGCATGCTGGCGGGCCTCCTCAACTTTGTCCTTCGCCGCCACCTCGTGGTGGACGTGAACCTGGCCGAAGGCGAGAAAGAACCGGCTCCCAAGGGACTCCCCTTCCTTGGGGTAATCCTTGCGTTCCTGCTGCTGGCGGCGTGGATGGTCATCGGCGGGAAGTCCTGGCAAATCCAGCTCCTCTGTGGGGCCGCAGCCTCCCTCGGGATCATGAGCGCCGTCTCCTGGCTGCTCAAGGCGGGGATCATCCAGGGGCGCTCAACGGCCTCTGCAAACGTGGCCGCCTCGGGCGAACCCATCGGCCCGCCCTCCCTCAGCAACGAGGATGTCAAGCGCCTGGGTGTCGTCGGCATGATGCTGATCTTCAGCATGACGTTCTGGGCGGTGTTCCAGCAGGCCGGCACCAGCCTCACGCTCTTCGCAAAGGATTACACCAACCGGTGGATTTTCGGATTCGAGATTCCGGCGTCCTGGTTCCAGTCCGTGAACGCCACTGGCATCGTGCTTCTGGGTTCGGTGTTTGCGTGGCTGTGGACCCGCCGCGCCGGCAAGTGGCCCAGCAGCCCCGTGAAGTTCGCCCTGGCCTTGCTCTTCGCGGCGCTGGGGTTCTACCTCCTCGTGCCCGCCTCCAACCTCGCCCAGGCCGTTCCCGGCCATGTGACGCCGGTGAGCATGGGCTGGCTGGGCGGTGTCTACCTCATGCACACCATCGGCGAGCTGTGCCTGTCCCCTGTGGGCCTGAGCTACGTCTCCCGCTTGGCCCCC
>DBME01000101.1 GCA_002298155.1 Holophagaceae bacterium UBA706
CACCTGCCCCTGGAGCGGTACGTGGAACCCTCCGAATTCGAGATGTACCGCCGCAAGGGCATGGAGATGGGCTTCCAGCGGGTGGAATGCGGCCCCCTGGTGCGCAGCAGCTACCATGCGCAGGACAGCTACAAAGGTTGATGCCCATGCGCAGACTCGCCGTGATCCATCCCCGGTTCGCCCTGTGGGTCCCTGCCCTCCGGGAAGCTGAGCCCAGGCTCGACATCCGTGGCTGGCACCCACGGGAGGAACTNNGGACTGGCTGAAGGAGGCCGAGGGCCTGTTCACCTGGAAGATCCCCGCGGGCGTGACCGCGGGGATGCCGAAGCTGGCCTGGGTGCAGAACGGCGGGGCAGGGGTGGACCACCTGGTGAATGACGCCTCCATCCCCCCGGGAATTCCCATCACCCGGGCGGACGGCCTTTTCGGGTTCTGGATGGCCCGGTACGTTGCGGGCCACCTCCTGGCCGGGGCCCAGCGGCTAGACGCTTGCGCCGAAGCCCAGCGGGACGGCGTCTGGGCCTCCAGGGTCATCCCCGAGGACCTCATGGACCGCCGGGCCCTTGTGTTCGGCTTCGGGCGCATCGGGCGCCAGATCGGCCGGGTCCTGCGGGCCATGGGTATGGACGTCCACGGCTTCGTGTCCACCCCCAGGGAGGACGCCGAATTCCCCCTGCAGGGACCGGACGAGCTCCCGGCCCTCCTGGCTGGTGCCCGGCTGCTGGTCCTCTGCGCCCCCCTCACCCCCGCCACCCGGAACCTGGTGGACGCCCGCCTCCTGGCCTCGGGCGGCCCGGACCTGACCCTGGTGAACGTGGGCCGGGGCGAACAGGTGGTGATCCCCGACCTCCTGGCGGCCCTGGATGCCGGGCGCCTGGGCGAGGCCGTGCTGGACGTGTTCCCCGAGGAGCCCCTGGACCCCGCCTCCCCCCTGTGGCGCCACCCCAAGGTGACCGTGACGCCCCACCATTCCGGGCCGTCCACGCCCAAGCAGATGATTCCCGACATCCTGCCCAACCTCCGGCGGTTCGCAGAAGGCCGGCCGATCGAAGGGGGCGTGGACCGGGTGAAGGGATACTAGAATCAATACTGTTATTACATACCCTACCCGATCCGCTGCTTCGCCCCGGATGATCTTGGCGATTTGAATTCACCCCTGGTGATGGAGTCTGCTCCTTCGGTATGGTTGATCCCATCGCAACGTTGATGTTTGTATGGGATAGGGGCCCGATGCAGAAGATCCTGGTCGTCGAAGACCAAGTCGAGCTTTCCGATACCCTTCGGGCCGTTCTCGGGTTCGAGGGCTTCGAGGTCGAGGTCATGGGTGACGGCGTCAGGGCCCTGGACTACGCACTGAAGAACACGATCGACCTCATCGTGCTGGACTTGATGCTGCCGGGCCTCGATGGCTACCAGGTGCTTTCCCGGCTACGCCAATCAGGCAGTCAGGTGGCCGTCCTGATGCTCACGGCCCGGGGGGAAGAGGGAGACCGGGTGCGGGGCCTCCAACTGGGGGCGGACGACTACATGGTCAAGCCGTTTTCCATGATGGAGCTGCTGGAGCGTATCAAGGCCATCCTCCGCCGCACCCGGCCCCAGGCCCAACGGCCGACCCTTTTATCCGGCCCCCTCAGCCTGGACCCTGCCTCCATGAAGGCCACGTTGGACGGACGGCCCCTGGATCTGACCTCCAAGCAGGTGATGATCCTGGAACTCCTTCTGACGCACGCGGGCACCACCCTGGACCGTGGCGAAATCCTGAGGCACGTGTGGCCCTTCGATTCCCGCCCCTCCCTTCGGGCCGTGGACGTCCACATGACCCGCCTGAGGAAAAAGATCGGAGACTCCGAGGCGGGGGGGTGCATCCGTTGCATCGCTTCCGCCGGGTATCGGTGGACCCTGCCGGTAACGGGGGGCTGAACCGTGGCCAAGCGTACCATCCTGAAGTCCCGGCCTCGCCCGCGGCTGGCACCACCCTGGGTTTCCCGCCATCAGGCCCCCGTTGTCAGGGCAATCACGGCTACGATCCTCCTCCTCCTCTCCGTCTTTTTTTCCTGGGGGGTCCGCCAGTGGTACCTGTGGTCGACGGTTTCCACCCGCACGGAGTGCCTCCTCCCCGTCAAGGAACGGTTCAGCGGCACCTTCGAGGCTCACTGGTTCAGCTGCTCGACCGTGCCGGCCTTCGTGAGGGGGGACGAGGCGGCGGTTCAGGAATTCCTGAGGATGGAGCCGAGCCTCGAAGCCTTGGTGTCCCGGAAGGATGGCTCGGTCTGGGTCCGCGGGCCCAAAGGCATGGCGCTCCAGCCCGACGGACCGAGGTCCGGCTTCTACCGTGAGCTCGCAACCCGGTTGAACAGGACCGGCTCGGATTTCCACTGCCCAGAGGAGGGAAAGGACCCTGATTTCGGCTGGATTCTTCGGGTGGCGGTATCCGCGGAGGACTGGGTGGCCATCAAAGGCCTGGAACCCGGGGGGGCGGCGCTGGAGATGGAACTGGCCCAGGTTCTCGGACCCAATCCCGATCTCAGGATCAACCTTCAACACCTGCAGCCTGACCCGAGGCCCGGTTCCCAGCCCCAGGCGTACCCTGCGACACCCTACCAGCTGCCTGAGCGCGCTGCCGCAGCAGAGCGATGGACCATTGCTTATTGGAACCGCCATCAGACGCCGGGTTGGCTTTGGATCTCCGTGCCTTCCGGCGCCCTCCGAAGGGCCATGTATGCGACCTTCTGCAAGAAGTTGGCGCTCCTGCTGGTTCCTGTCCTGGTCCTGGCATGCCTGGCGGCCTTCGTCATCCGGGTGCGCAGGAATACGGCTCGGCAGGCGGAACTGGCCAAGGACCGCCTCGCATCGCTCACCCACAGCCTGAAGACGCCGCTNNGACGCCATGGAAGGCTCGACAAGGATCAGACGGACCTCCTCATGATCCGGATCGGGGAGCAGGTGGACCAGCTCACGATCATGATCCAGAGCGGTCTCAGGACCCTCCATCCCGGTTCCTCCCCGACGCCGGGAGAGCCCGTGACCCTGGTATGGCTCAAAGGGATCTCTGAAGGCTTTCAGGACCTCTGCGACGAATCGGGCCGCCGCCTCGCCGCGATCCTGGAGGGCGAGGGCTGCTGCGCCGACCGGACTTCCCTCGCGCAGGTTCTCCAGACGCTCCTCGAGAACGCCCTCCTCCATGGGCGGGGCACCATCACCTTCTCCAGCATCCGCAAGGGAAACAGGCTTCTCCTGTCGGTGGGGGACGAGGGCCCGGGCCTGGATGCCGCACAGTTGGAGAGGTTGGGGCTTCCCTTCCTTCGCTTCCGGCAGCCGGGCTCTGAAGGCTACGACGTACCAGGAATGGGCCTTGGGCTCAGCCTTGCGATCCAGATCGCCGAGAAGGAAGGCTGGGGCCTGCGCTTCCGAAGCGAGCCCGATGCCGGCCTCCTCGTCACGGTGGAGATCCGGGACTGAAACACAGTGAAACATCAATTATCCCGGTGAAACAGGGGCCCGGCCTAGAGTTTGTGCAATGGCCAAGCCACTGCATGGGCCAACCAAAGGGGGAAACATGACACGAAGGTATCGCCGCGGCCTTACATGGTTGGCTCTGGCAACGGTTTCGGGGGCCCTTTGGGCCGTCAGTCCCTTGCAGCCTCTGGCAAAAGAGGCCCTGGGCGCCCTCAAGGCAAGGGAGGACAACCGGGCCGCCTCCGTGGCTTCCTACCTGGGGGGGATCAAGGCCACCTTCGGCTTGAAGGCGTCGGATGACATCCGGGAAGTGCGCCGGTCAACCGATGAATTCGGGAAGACCCACGTGCGGTTCGTCCAGACCTACCAGGGCACGCCCGTCTGGGCCAGCGGCCTTCTGGGCCACCTGGACGCCTACGGGACCCCGGAACCTGTCCAGGCCAAGGTCTTCCCTGACATCAACCTGGAGACGGCGGACCTCCTGACTCGCGAGGAGGTCCAGCACTACTCCCTCCAGCGGCTGGGGATCACCGAAACGAAGCTTCCGGTGCTGGTGGACAAGATCGTCTTCCCGACCCGCTTCCAGGATGGCCTGAAGTTGCGCCGGAACGCCGATGGGCAACTGGTCATCGACGAGAGCTACAGCGTGGCGACGGCCAGGAAGCCCCAACCCTATGTCTGGGCCTACCACGTGGTGGTCCGTGAGGGGCAGGTCGGAGAAGGGGCCTGCACGGAGATGATCCTGGACGGCACGACCGGGCAGGTGCTGAAGAAATGGGATGGACGCACCTACGACACGCCGGCGGTCGGCCATTCCCAGTACAACGGCACCGTCAACCTCAGTACGAACCCCTTCGACTGGGTCAATGGCTGGCAGGATTCATGGGGCCCCAACCTCATGCCTCCCAGCGGAACCTATGCGACGCTCCGCGATACCACCCGCACGATGAACCACAACCCCATCTGGGCTACCTCTGCACCCTACATGGACGTGCCCGGCATCGCCACCTACTGGGCCGACAATTACTACGCCACCAGCCTGAACAACAACTCCGTGCCATTTCTCAACGCTGGGACCGAATGGGGCGATGGCATGCCCTTCGCCGGGTTCGCGGCAGGTAACCAGGCGGTCACGATTGCCACGGCCAATCTCACGGTCAACGGACAGACGGTGGCCGTGGATGCCACCTACGGCGTGGTTTCCACCTGGGACTTCTTCAAGAACGTTTTCGGCCGGGAAGGCATGGATGGTCAAGGAACCCCGCCGGCCGTGTTCGTCCACGTCAATAACGGGTTCTATCAATCCATGACGCCAATGTTGAACGCCTATTTCGTTTCCTACAACCAGTCCATGTATTTTGGTGACGGCGATCTCTCCCAGGGATATGGCCCCTTCGCTTCCATGGACGTCACGGCCCATGAGATGGGCCATGGCATCGTGGCGGCCTCCGGTGACCTGTTCAATGGCTACGAACCGGGCGGCATCAATGAAGCCACGGCGGATGTTTTTTCGGCCATGACCCGTTTCTACTTCTGGGGCCCCAATCAGGGGACGGGATCGACCATTCCGGATACGGCTCCCCATGCGCCCTTGGAGGACGCGGTCTGGACGACCGGGCGTCAGATCACCCAGGACCATTCGGCCATCAGGACCATGTACAAGCCGAGCCTCGATGGTTACAGCTACGACCAGTGGTTCGATGGGATGTATCTGGATGACGTCCACTTCACCATGGGACCTGGTAACCGGGCCTTCTATTTCCTGGCCCAGGGAGCTTCCACTACGAAGGGGGACCTCACCTATTCGCCGCTTCTTCCCGGGGGCATGGCAGGCATCGGGAACGACAAGGCCGCCCGCATCTGGTTCAGGGCGATCACCACGAAACTCGCGGATCCCCACATGGACTACCAGGGGCTTCGAACGATCCTGATCGAAACCGCGGCCGAACTCTTCGGAGAGGGCGGCACCGAGGTTACCGCCGTCAAGAACGCCTTCGCCGCCGTCAACGTGGGTGCTTCCGCCGGTGGGACCGAGCCGGTCCTGGTCTCCATCCCGCCGCAGATCGAAGTGGGCGATGACGATGGTGGCGTAGCCTGGCACTCCGTGACCAATGGCTTCGTCATCGTCCCCATGACCGGTGTCGCCCAGGTCCTGCCCGTCCCGACCATCGCGAGGGCGACGGATCTGGAATACACCTGGAGCCTCGGCGGGCTTAGCAAGGCCGTGGTCAACTTGGGCGGGAAGATCATTGATGGCAAATCCTTCATTGCCCCAGGGCTCAACAAGAAATTCTTTGGGTTGAAGGTCACGAGCCACCAGGATCCGAATCAGTTCGCGGCCACCGTTGCCTATGTCTGCAACATGGACACGAATTCGGACACGGAATTCGACGCGCTGGACCTTGCCGCGTATGCCCTGAGCTGGGGCCGCTTCACGGCCGCAAGCCCCTCGAGCGCCGTGCCCTTGGTCGATGTCACCGACAACTCCTGGGTTGATGACAACGACATCCTGATGGCCCGGGAAGCCTTCACCAAATCCTTCAATCACTAGGATACAGCCATGAAAAACTGGAATTCTCTTATTGCAGCGCCTTTCCTCCTGGTCTTCCTCGCCTGCGGCGGGAGCAGCTCCCGCACCGCGTCCACTCCGGAAAAGGCCACGTCCATGACCTACACCGACCCCGTCCCCGCCGCGGGGGAGTGGTCACTCCTGAAGGATCCGGCGGCATCCACGCCGACCCGGCTCGTTTTGAACCTCGTGGGGCCGACGGGCACGTTGTTCCGGGGCGTGGGTTTCAACCTGAAGGTCGACAGCCAGAAGGTCACGTTCTCCACGTTCAAGGACGGCAACGGCGTCTCCCTCGGGTACATGAATGACAAGGGCATCCTCCATGACCTGGATGATGCCTCCAAGGCCGTGCCCTGCCTCGCGAGCGCCGCGGGGGTCAAGGGAGACACGCTGTCCGTGGGCATCTGGCAAAAATGCCTGCGCTTCACGGGCTATCCGTCCTATTACGGAACACCCACGGGGACGGCGCTCATGAATGATGCGATGGACTGCAGTACGACCCCCGTTCTCCAGGTGGCGCTGGACCTGGGCAAGGACGTCCTGCCTGGCGAGGTTTCGATGGTCATCAGCAAGGCCGCCATCATCCCCAATCATGGCAAGTCGGTTGATCTTCCCTTGAGTGCCACCGTGCGTGTCGGAACCCTTGCCTTGAAGTGATTCGCCAACAAAGCGTGCTCCACCGTTGGCAGGCCGGGTCCATCCCTCGTGGATGGATCCGGCCCTTTCAGTGGAACCCTTCGCCGTAAGGAACCATCCCCCCTTTCCTGGACGGAGACCATGCTCGATGACCTTGCCTCGGTTGGTTTGGCCCACGACCAGGCCAACTTCCTGCAAGTCGCCCTCTGCCTGACGGCTTCGCTGAAGCGCCGCCCGGACCAGAATGCGAAAAGCCAAAGGCTCCTTGACGAACTGGAGCGCGTTCTGGACAACCTCTCGGAGATGAGCCGGTGCGGCATGGAGGGAGCGTTCGAGCATGGGGCCTGACCGGGGCACCCGAGCGACCCTCCTGCTGCCCTTCCGGTAAGAAGGGAAGGGCGACCAGGAGCGCGGACAGGCGCCCCTCACCGCAGCGGCACGAACACCACCGGCAGCAGGCTGCGCGTCACCGTCCCCGCCGGGGTCTTCCAGGCGATCACCAGGTCCTGGTAGATGTCCCGGGTCGCCAGGGGAAGGAGCAAGCGACCATCCTCGGCCACCTGCTCCCACAGGTCCGGCGGGATGTGGCTGGCGGCGCAGCTGAGGACGATGGCATCGAAGGGGGCCTCCTCCGGCCACCCCAGGGCCCCATCCCCGCAGCGCACCCGGACGTTGCGCACGCCCAGGCCCTCCAGGGTGGCCCGGGCCCGGCGGGCCAGGTCCGGCTCCAGCTCCATGGCGAACACCTCCCCGGCGAGGCGGGACAGTACGGCGGCCATGTAGCCGCACCCCGAGCCCACCTCCAGGACCTTCTCGTTCCCCCGCAGGCCCAGGGCCTCGGCCATGTAGGCCACGATGTAGGGCTGGGAGATGGTCTGGCCCCGGCCGATGGGCAGCGGATGGTCCTCGTAGGCCTCGGCGGCCTGGCCGGGCTCCAGGAAGACGTGCCGCGGCACCGCCGCCATGGCCGCCAGGACCCGCGCGTCGGCGACCCCCCGGGCCGCGATCTGGACTTTCACCATTTGTTGACAGACCAAGTCGTATTCATGGGCGTAAGATAACGGAGCCATACCACCAGGAGCTTCCATGCGACCCACCCTTCTTGCAGCCGCCCTCGCGGCCTCCCTGGCCCTCCCGGCCCAGCAGACGATGGTCAAGCCCTTCCAGCCGAGTCCGGCCGCCACGCTGACCCAGGACCTGGGCAGCACCACGGTGAAGATCGAGTACTCCCGCCCCGGCGTCAAGGGCCGGACCATCTGGGGCGGTCTGGTCCCCTACAACGAGGTGTGGCGGGCGGGCGCCAACAACGCCACCGTCATCACCTTCAGCGACCCCNNCGTCCCCGCCGGTTCCTACGCCTTCTTCGCCATCCCCGGCCCCAAGACCTGGACCCTCATCCTCAACAAGTCGGCCAAGCAGTGGGGCGCCTATGCCTACAAGCCCGAGGAGGACCTCCTGCGCATGGAGGTGGCCCCCACGGCCCTGCCCGCCGCCCAGGAATACCTGCAGTATGCCGTCCAGGTGAAGGGCCCCGACGCCCTGCGCATCGAGCTGGCCTGGGAGAAGCTCTCCGTGGGCTTCGACGTGTCGGTGGACACCACCAACCTCTACTGGGCCTACCTGGAGAAGACCCTGGCCGGCGCCAAGGCCGACGAGAACGTCCCCTTCCTGCAGGGCGCCCGGTACTGCCTGTCCTCGGGCACGCATCTGGACCAGGGCATGATCTGGATCGACAAGGCGCTCCAGGCCAAGGAGACCTTCTCGGCCCTGGAAGTGAAGGCCAAGCTCCTCCAGAAGTCCGGCAAGGTGGCCGAGGCCCTGCCGCTCCTGCGCAAGGCCAAGGCCGCCGCCACCGAAGCCAAGGCCCCCAAGGAGTATCTGGACGGCCTGGACAAGACCCTGGCGGAGTGGGCGAAGAAGTAGTCCCGCCGGACGTTACCATGGGGGCATGGCCGACACCTTCCTGACCCGCATCCCCTCCCTGTCCGACGGGGAGCTGCGGGCCTACCTGGACG
>DBME01000244.1:0-1436 GCA_002298155.1 Holophagaceae bacterium UBA706
CAGCAGGACATCCCGGGTGTTCTGGTCCAGGCCCGCCTCCAACACCCGCCGCGCCGATTCAAGGTCGCCGGCCTCTTCCAGCATGGCGGACAGCTTCAGGTAGGGCGCCGTGTAGCCGGGCTCGGCCTCCATGGCCCTCAGGTAGTCGGCCTGGGCCTCGGCGGCGCGGCCCAGCTTCCGCAGCGATTCGGCCCGGGCCCCCAGGGCCACGGCATGATCCGGACGCTGCTCGAGGATGTTCCCGAACCAGGTGAGGGACTCCGCGAAGCGGCCCAGGCCCTGCAGGGCGAGGCCGCCCCCGAGCCAGACCAGCATGGGTGCCCGGGGCGCCGCAGCCCGGAAGCGCTCCGCGGCCGCCAGCACCTCCCCCCAGGCCTCCACCATGAGGCCCTCCTGGATCACGTTGTACTGGAACTGCAGGTCCCCGGGCCGCTCCCGGGCCTCCGACAGGGCCAGCTCAAAGTAGGCCGCCTGCTTGGCGCGGTCCCGGTCCATGTCCAGCTTGCCGAAGTGGTGGATCACCACGTCCAGGGGTACTGGCTTCAGGCCCCGGTCCTCGAAGTAGGGCTCGGCGAGCTCGTGCACCCGCCCCCGGTACACCGGTTCCCCCTGCGCCCGGAAGAGCCGGACCGCCTTCTGGAGGTAGAAATGGCTGCACCCCGCCCCCTCCCGGTAGGTCTCGTCGTTGCGCTGGGCCGAACCGTCCATGCCCACGAAGGCCCCGCTGCGCAGGTAGTTCCGGATGGACAGGCTGTAGGCCTGGGCTTCGGGCACCCCGCAGGCGGCGCGAAGCCCAGGGTGGTCCAGGGGGTCCACCGCCTCGTCCGCGTCCACCACCAGGATCCAGTCCCCGGTGCACAGGGCCAGGGCGGCGTTCCGGGCCGCGGCGAAGTCGCCGGTCCAGGTGAAGGCCTCCACCCGGGCCCCGAAGGACCTGGCCAGGCCGGGCGTGCCGTCCGTGGAGCCCGTGTCCAGCACCACCAGCTCGTCCCAGAGACCCCGCAGGGATTCCAGGCAGTGCCCCAGGGATCCGGCTTCGTTTTTCACGATCATGGCGACTGATAGGCGCAACATTCGCTCCCGGGACGCCCACAGTTTAAGCTGGAAGATGGAAATGGAGGGTCGATGGACAGGCTGGTCATCCAAGGAGGCGTCCCGCTGCAGGGGCGCGTTGCCATCTCGGGCGCGAAGAACGCAGCCCTGCCCTGCATCGCCGCGGCCCTCCTGGGATCCGAACCGGTCATCCTGCGCCACCTCCCGGCGGTGTCGGACATCCGCACCATGATCAAGGTCCTGGAGGCCCTGGGCTGCACCGCCGAGGTCACCCGGGACGAGGACGGCTACGAGCTCACCGCCGCCATCGGCTCCCAGGCCGTGGGCACCTCGGGCCTGCGGGCCCCCTACGAGCTGGTCAAGACCATGCGCGCCTCCATCCT
>DBME01000244.1:1516-8113 GCA_002298155.1 Holophagaceae bacterium UBA706
GCATGGGCGCGGTCATCACCATCGACAAGGGCTACGTGGAGGCCCACGTGCCCGCGGGCCGCCTCAAGGCCATCGACCACACCTTCGAGAAGGTCAGCGTCGGCGCCACCGAGAACATCCTCATGGCCGCGACCCTGGCCCAGGGCACCACCATCCTGCGCAACGCGGCCCTGGAGCCCGAGATCGGCGACCTGGCCAACCTGCTCGTGGCCATGGGCGCCCCCATCGAAGGCATCGGCACCTCCACCCTCACCGTCCACGGCGTGGACCGCCTGGGCGGGTGCGAACACGGCGTCATCCCGGACCGCATCGAGGCCGGCACCTTCCTGTGCGCCGTGGCCGCCGCCTGCGGGGACGTCCTCCTGGAGCGGGTAGAGCCCGACCAGATCCGCTCCATCATCGACCTCCTGGAACGCTGCGGCTGCGTGTTCACGGAGCGCGAGGGCCAGACCGGGCGCAACCTGCGCATCCAGCGGGAATCCGGCCAGAAGCTCCGCGCCAAGGATGTGACCACCACCCCCTACCCGGGGTTCCCCACGGACCTCCAGGCCCAGGTCATGGCGGTCATGACCCAGGCTTCGGGCATCTCCGTCATCCGGGAGACGATCTTCGAGAACCGGTTCCAGCACGCCATGGAACTGGAGCGCCTGGGCGCCAACCTCCGCATCGATGGCGGGACGGCCATCGTGGCCGGCCCCAGCGCCCTCACGGGCTGCACCGTCATGGCCACGGACCTCCGGGCCTCGGCCACCTTGGTCATCGCCGGCCTCGTGGCCTCGGGGGAGACCACCGTCGACCGCATCTACCACCTCGACCGGGGTTATTCGGGCCTGGAACGCAAGCTCAAGGGCCTGGGAGCGCGCATCGAGAGGGTCGGCGGGGGCCGGGTCTGAACTTTTCGATCTCCATTCGCCTGTTGACCGGCCTTCGGGGTTGTTAAACTGGCCCCTGGGGGATCCATGTTCGGTGAGATGAAGGTCTTTTCGGGTTCGAGTCATCCAACCCTAGCACTGGGCATAGCGAGCCACATCGGCATGCAGCTTGGGAAATCCCGCATCACCCGGTTCTCCAACGAGAACATCAAGGTGAAGATCGACGAGAACGTCCGGGAATCCGACGTCTTCGTGATCCAGACCAGCTGTCCTCCCGTGAGCGACAACTTGGTTGAAATGCTCATAATGATCGACGCCCTGAAGTTCGCCAGCGCGGCGCGGATCACGGCCGTGCTGCCGTACTATCCCTACGCCCGCAGCGACAAGAAGGACGAAGCGCGCATTTCCATCACGGCCCGCCTCGTCGCCGACCTGCTCCAGACCGCCGGCGCCGACCGGGTCCTGGCCATGACCCTCCATGCCCCCCAGATCCTGGGCTTCTTCCGGATCCCGGCCGACCAGCTGCTGGCCACGCCGGTCCTGGTGAACCACTTCCGCAATTCCGACCTGTCCAACTCGGTGGTGGTGGCCACGGACGCCGGCGCCGGCAAGATCGCCGGGCATTTCGCCAAGCGCCTGGGCCTGCCCATGGCCATCATCGACAAGCGCCGCGTGGACGACAGCGAATCCGCCCGCAGCACGGCCCTCATCGGCGAAGTGGCGGACAAGGACTGCATCATCTTCGACGATGAGATCGCCACCGGCGGCTCCATCAAGGAGGCCGCCCGGATCCTGCGCGGCTTCGGCGTGCGCCGGGTGCGCGTGGGCGCCACCCACGCCGTCTTCTCCGGCACCGCCCTCACGCGCCTCCAGGAAGCCGATCTGGACGAGCTGGTGGTCACCGACACCATCCCCATCCCGCCGGCCATCTCCAACGCCATCCCCAACCTCAAGGTCCTCTCCACCGCCTCCATGTTCGGCGACGCCATCCTGCGCATCCACGGCGGCCGCAGCATCAGCGAGATGATGGAGGAGTAGGCGCCTTGGACAGCCTCCGGGCACTCCTGATCCAGCGCGCCGCGCGGCTCCAGGAGCGGCCCGCGGTGTCCGCGCCGGCCTGGGGCACACTGACCTGGCGCGCCTTCCGCAACCGGGTGGAGGGCGTCGCCCTGGGCCTCATGGCCGGATCACCGGAAGGTGCCGTGCACTGCCGGGGCGCCGGGCCCTGGGACTGGGCCTGCGAGGTGGCCTGCGCCTGCTGCGGCCTGCCCTGGGATCCCGCGGCGCCGGCGGTGGATCCGCTCATCCTGGGCGGGCCCCGCTTCAACGACGAGGACGGGCGCCAGGCCTACCACGACCGGGACCATACCCTGCACCTGGACACCCTCTTCCAGGAGGGGCTGTCCCACGGGGAACTGCTGCGGCGGCTGGGGCGGTTGAATGGGGTGCTGGGCTGGGACCACGAGACGGTGGTGATTCTGCCGATGGATAAGCTGGAAACGCCCGGGGTGCGCGGGGCGCTGTGGAGCGCGCTCTATGCGGGAGGGCATGCGGAGCTGAGGGAAGGGCGGGTCAAGGACTGGGATCCACAACCTTTTGAGGGTCTTCTGCATCCGTGAGAACGGTTGGAAACTCGCCAGAATGGGAGATTAAAGGGCTTCCCAGAGTTTCTGGACTTGGCCGCCGGCGCGCTCGGCTACGGGGCGGAGGCGGTCCTTGAGGGTGCCCCGCTGGGGGGCGGGCAGGAGTTCCGCGGCGCCCAGGGCCTGGATTCGCAGGGGGGCTGACAATAGTGTCCAATCCCGCACCAGGGCGGCGGTCCAGGTCTCGTCGCCCAGGCGGGCGCGGGGCAACCAGCGCCAGGTGGAACCCAGGCCGGGCTCCTGGAGCGCGGGCAGGACCAGGGAAGGCGCGCCGGCCCGGGAGGCGATGAGGCTCGCGGCTTCGGCGCTTTCACGCTGGGCGTAGGGATCCTCCAGCAGGTCGAGGAGGGCTGGCAGGGAGGCGGGTGAACCCACGGCGCCCAGGGCGGCGCAGACGGCGAAACGCATGCCGTCCGAAGCCTGGCCCAGGGCCGACAGGAGGAAGGCCTCGTCTCCGGGCTGCACGGCCTTCTGGAGGCCCTCGGCGGCGGTGCGCTTCGTGCCCACGCCGCCGGTGCGCAGCCCTTCCAGGTAGGGGGTGAGACGGTCCTCGGGCTCCTCGTCCTTGTGGCGTTTGAGACGGCTGACCGTCTCCTGCTCCCGGTCCTGCACGGCGAAGCCGGGCAGGGGCTGCTCGCCCCAGCCCGCGGCCTCGGCGCTTTCAAGCCAGTCGGCCCACTCCGCGCCCAGGGCGTCCATGGAGGGGATGCGCTTGGCGGGGTCGGCGGCCAGGGACTGCATGATGATGCGCGCCAGGCGCGGCGGGAAGTGGGGCCGCACCACCGCGGGGGGCAGCTGCACCTGGGAGTAGGGGCGCCCGGTGGTGAACTCGAAAAGGATCGCGCCCAGGGCGTACACGTCGCACCGCCCGTCCACGCTGCGCGGATCGCCGTGCTGTTCCGGGGCCATGTAGCCCAGGGTGCCGACGACCATCTGGCTGCGGGTCACGCGGGTGCCTTCGCCGCCCTCCCAAAGGCAGACGCCGAAGTCGGTGACCTTGAGGTTGCCCGCGGCGTCGAACAGCAGGTTGGAGGGCTTGAGGTCCCGGTGGATGACGCCTGCGTCATGCGCGGTCTGCAGCGCCCCGGTGACCGGCACGAGCCGCCGCAGGAAACGGGCCGGGGCCTCGCCGAAGCAGCCCTTCACGTCGCCTCCGGGGAGGAGTTCCATGAGGATGTATGGGGTGCTGCCCGCGCGGCCGAAATCCAGGACCTCCACCAGGTTCGGATGGTGGAGCCGCTTGAGCACCTCGCCCTCGCGCAGGAAGCGCACCGCCAGTTCGCTGTCCGCGGAGGCTTCGGCCTTCAGGAACTTCACCGCCAGCTGCCGGCCGGGATGGAAGGGATCCTCCGCGCGGTGCACCACCGCCATGCCGCCTTCGCCCAGGCGCTCCAGGACCTTCGCCCCGCCCACCATCCGCGGTAGAAGCAGCCTCATGTGCGGCCGTCGAATTCCACCCGGTTGCGTCCCAGGGCCTTGGCCCGGTACAGCGCCACGTCGCCCCGGGCCAGGAGCGAGCCGGCGTCGGCATCCTCCCCGCGGAGCTGGGCCACCCCGAAGCAGCAGGTGACATGGAAGGTCTCGCCCGGCTCGTTGGCCTCGAGGACCTCCTCCGCGAGGGCCTTGCGCAGCTCCTCGGCCACGGCCAGGGCTTCGCGCCCCTCAGTCTCCGGCACCACGATCAGGAATTCCTCGCCGCCGATGCGCCCCACGTGGTCACTGGCCCGCAGGCGGCCCAGGACCACCTGGCCGAAGCGCTTGAGGACTAGATCACCCACGGCGTGGCCATGGCGGTCGTTGACCTCCTTGAAGTGGTCGAGGTCGCAGAGGATGAGCGAAATGGGACGGTGGTGCCGCCGGGAGAGGTCCACCTGCTTCTCCAGGAAGCCCAGCACCGACGCGCGGTTGTTGAGCCCCGTGAGGGAGTCCACCGTCGTCTGGGCCAGGACGGCCTCGTGGTAGTGCTTTTCCATCTCGTCCAGGTGCTTGAGCTTGAAGGCGTGGGTGCCCACGCGGATCACGTCGCCATGCTGCAGGCTCACGGGACCATTGGCCGGAAGGATGCGCCGGCCGTTGATGAAAGTGCCGTTGGTGGAGCCCAGATCCGAGATGAGGACGATGGGCGCCAGGTCCTGCTGCCCCACCAGCTCGATGCGCGCATGGTGGCGGCTGACCTCCACCTCGGGCAGGCTCAGGTCGTTTTCCGGGGACCGCCCCACCGTGAGGTCGGTGCGGTTCAGGGGCAGGACCTCCCCGATGGGGTTGCCCACGTAGCGTATGAGTGCCCACTCTCCCTGTGCAACGGGTAGCGCCTCGCCCAGGGGCGAGGCGAAGAGGGTTGGCGGATCGGATTCCGCGAATTCCTCGTAGAGAGGAGGGTGAGTGGACATGGTGGGTATTGGGGACGAATAGGAAATACTACGTCATTAAAGGAGTCCCCGGAAGCATTGTCAACGAGGGGCGATGTCCGCGACCACTTTGTTCCTCCCGCCCCGTTTGGCCAGGTAGAGGGCCCCGTCGGCCCGGCCCATGAGGGAGCCCCCGTCCCGGTCCTCCTCCCGGCGCTCCGCGACGCCCAGGCTGCAGGTGACGGGCAAGGCCCCTGATGGCAGCAGGAAGGGAGAATCGCCGGTGGCGGCCCGGAGCCGCTCGGCCAGGAGGAGGGCTCCCTCCAGGTCGGTTTCGGGCAGGACCAGGAGGAATTCCTCCCCCCCGATGCGCCCGGCCACGTCCGTGGTGCGCAGGCCGTTGATGACCCGCTGGCCGAAATCCCTCAGGACCTGGTCGCCGGCGAGGTGGCCCAGGGTGTCGTTGATGCGCTTGAAGTGGTCCAGGTCGCACATGATGATCGACAGGGGCCGGTGGTGCCGGCGGCTGAGGTCGAAGCGCCGCTGCAGCTCCTCCAGGGCGGTGCGCCGGTTCCCCAGGCCCGTGAGGGTGTCCTTGGTGCTCTGGTCCAGGAGCACGGCATGGAAGGCCCGCTCCATGGCGTCCATGGNNCATGGCTGCCCATGGCGACGCGGTCGCCGGGGGACAGTTCCGTGGACCGGGTCACGGGCCTGCCGTTGAGGAAGGTGCCGTTGGTGCTCCCGTTGTCCTCCAGGAGGACGCGGTCGCCGTGGATGCCCTGGTTCAGGGTGATGGTGGCGTGGACGCGGCTGACTTCCTCGTCCAGGAGGGCGATGTCCACCTGGGGGCTGCGGCCGATGACGTTCTTGCCGGGCACCAGGGGGAACACCCGGCCCAGGTGGGCGCCCGCGTAGACCACCACCACGTATTCGCAGGGCACCGGACCCTGCTCGCCGGGAAAGCGCTTGCGCAGGGCCGTCTCGAAATCAGGCCATCCCGTGAACGGGACGGTGGGGTCCGGGGACTCGTTCTCCTCGGTCCAGTCGCCTTCCGGTTCCATTCCAGGCTTGGACATCAGACATCCTCCACGAAACAGCACACGATCGAATCGTCATCCTTCCGGCGGGCAAGGATGAAGGGGGCCCTCGGTGCACCCGCGCTTTCAGGTCCGAGGGTCACCAGGAGCCGCCCAGTGGCGGCCTGGTGGTTGATCTGGCGGGTCCCCTTGGAGGGGATCCGGTACAGGCCCAGTATCTCAAGATTCCGTATGTTCTCGCCGGTCTCTCTCACCAATTTGAGGGTGTAGCGCATCCAGAGCGTCTTGGAGATCTTCGGGATGTCCTCTCCGATGAAGGCCACCGGAAGGGCCGAGGCGTGCTCGAGGCTCCGGTGGGACCGGGGCGCATCCAGGGCGCAGGTCTCGGCACCCACGCGGGGCGGGAGCAGGGCCTCGAAGCCCGCGCGGCTCCGGGTCCGGAAGGACGCGGGCGGTTCCTGGCGGGTGGCCGCCTTCCGGGGCAGGGGCGGCACTTCCAGCCGCGCGCAGCCCTCTGAACGGAAGAGGGGCAGCACGCAGACCTGCGCTCCCGCCTGCCAACTGGCCCAGCCCGCCTCCTCCACCAGGCGCGCGTCCCAATGGAACTGCTCGGCGGATACGGGTCCCGCGGCCAGGGGGGGCACCTGCCCCGTGGCGGGCGCGAGGCGGATCTCCGGGTTCACGGCGCGGGTTCCGG
>DBME01000257.1:0-1686 GCA_002298155.1 Holophagaceae bacterium UBA706
CCCCCCCGCCCCGACCTGGGCCAGGGCCTGCCCCCCTCCGTGGTGATGCTTCGCTTCGACCTGCGGCGGGTGCTCCGCCTGAAGCTGGGCAAGTTCTTCGGGTTCGCCTTCATCTCGATCCTCCTGGTCCTCCTGGTCCAGCTCTACTTCAATCACCTCATGGCCAGCAAGGCGGCCCTCGCGCAGTTCAAACCCCTGGCCGACCAGTTCCTGCCCCAGGGCGCGGCCTTCCAGGCCAAGCTCCTCAACGGGATGATGATCCTCATCCTGTGGCTGCAGGTGGCCCTGGTGGGCGGCGGCCTCGTTGCCAGGGACACACTCTTCCGCATCCGGCCGCTGGTCTACGCCCACCCTGTGCGCCCGATGGACTACCTCCTGGGCAAGGCGCTGTTCGCAGCGGGCCTGCCCTTCGCGGTGATGCTGGCCTACATCCTCCTGCCCTGGGTCATGTCCCTGGCCATCGCCGGGATCAAGGGCCCGGTGTGGTTCTCGGCGCCCCTCTACCTGGTCCCCGCCGCACTGATCGTGGCCGCGCTCATGGGCGCGGTGACCCTGGGAGCCTCCAGCCTGGCCACCTCCCCCAAGGCCGGCTTCGGCTGGGCCCTGGGCATCCTCCTGGGAAGCTCGGCCTTGAGCAACGTCCTGGTTGGGGCCTTCGGCGATCAGCGTTGGCTGGCCCTTGGCATCCCCTTCCTCAGCAAGGCTTGGCCCAAGCTCGTCATGGGCGTCCAGAACGACCCGGGCTGGGGGCCGATCCTTCTGTCCACGGCCTTCCACGTGACCCTGTGGACGTTCATCTCCGTGCGGCGCACCCGGCCCAGCGAGGTGGTCCTTTGATCTCCCTCCAGCGCGCCTCCCTCCGCTACGGCGACATCCTGGGGCTCTCCCCCACCTCCTTCGAGCTCGAACCCGGCGGCGGGATCACCGGGCTCCTGGGACCCAATGGCGCCGGCAAGTCCAGCCTCATCCAGCTCCTCTCCGGCCTTCTGCCCCCGTCGGGCGGCGAGGTGCGGGTCTTCGGGGAGGCTCCCTACCGCAATCCCCGGGTCCTGGCCCGCATCGGCCTCGTGCCCGAGGGAGACCGCTTCCCGGCGGGCTTCCGCGCGGACCGGTGGCTGCGCATGATGGGCGCCCTCTCCGGGCTCCAGGGCGCCGCCCTGGACCAGGCCGTGGCCCGGTGCCTCGTCCTCACGGGCATGGACACCCGGGCGCACCTGCCCTTCACGTCCATGTCCAAGGGCATGCGCCAGCGCATCCGGCTGGCCCAGGCCCTCCTGCACCAGCCCCAGATCCTCATCCTCGACGAGCCCTTCAACGGCCTCGACCCGGAGGCCCGGCTCCAGCTCATGGACCTCCTGCGCGGCATGGCCGAGGGCGGGGTCCGCATCCTCGTCTCCAGCCACATCCTGGGAGAAGTCGCCCAGCTCACGGACCGGATCCTCCTGCTCTTCCGTGGACGGCTCCTGGCCGAAGGCAGCGTTCCGGAAATCCGGGAACTGCTGGACCGCCACCCCGTGGAGTTGCGCGTGAGCGCCGACTCCACCCTCGCCGTGGCCCGGTGGGCCGTGGAGCAGGGCGAGCTCGTCTCCCTGCGCATGGAGGAGGGCGGGGCGGTGCTCGCGGTGCGCAACCCGCGGGACTTCCTGCCCCGGCTCCAGCAGGCCGTGGTTTCCGGCGCCCTTCCGA
>DBME01000257.1:1691-9985 GCA_002298155.1 Holophagaceae bacterium UBA706
TGGACGCGGTCTTCCAGTTCCTCACCAAGGACCACGCATGACCAGCCGAGCCTTCCCCACCCTGGGCGCAATCGTCCGCGGCTACGCCCCCCGCGTCCTCCAGGCCCGGGGCTGGGTGCTGTGCGCCCTGGCCGTCGTCCCCGTGGCCTTCTCCTTCATCCTGCCCCTTCTCCGCCATGGGGAGGGTTTCGACAACCGCCTGGCATTGCAGATCTTCCACACCGTCCTGGTATCGCTGATCCTGCCCATCATGGTCCTGGTGGCCGCCCCCGGCGGCATCCGCGAGGACCTGGAGCAGCGCACCCTGCCCCTCATCCTCGTGCGGCCCGTTCCCGTGTGGATCCTGCCCATCTCGAAGGGGCTCATCTGGTTCGTCTGGGGCGGGCTCTGGCTCACGATCAGCGGCCTCGGGCTTGTGATCGTGGGGACAGACCCCAGCACTGCGGCCATGCAGGCCCTGGCCCTGGTGCTGGCGTTCTGGGCCGAACTGGCTTTCATGAATCTCATGGTCCTGGTGTTCAAGCGTGGCACCCTCTGGGGCGCCCTGGTGCTCTTCGGGTGGGAGAGCCTCCTGCGGGTGCTGCCCGCCACCCTCCAGCGTCTGACCTTCCTGCACCACATCGAGAGCATCTCCGGCAGCCGCGGGGGTCTCGTGGCCGACTGGGACATCCTGGCCCAGGAACAGATCACCAGCCCCATCCCCGTGGCCATCGCCGCCCTGGTGCTTTTCGGGGTCCTCTGCTGGGTCCTGTGCGGCTGGAAGCTCCAGGCCACCCCCGTGGGACTCGCGGGACGCGAGGCGGAGGGCTGAAGGCCGAAGGCCGTTACACTGGTTCCATGCCCTTCCGGACCACCACCCCCAACGGAACCGAGATCATCATCGACCCCATCCCCAATGTACGGAGTTGTTCCGTGGGGTTCTGGGTGCGCCGGGGGTCCTGCTGGGAAGGCCCGGGCGAGGAAGGTCTGGCCCATTTCATCGAGCACACCGTCTTCAAGGGCACCGCGCGGTTCCCGGAACCCCAGGTCATGGCCGAGGCCACGGACCGCCTCGGGGGGAACCTGGACGCCTTCACCGGCAAGGAATCCGCCTGCTTCTACGGCAAGGTCCTCAAGGAGAAGCTGCCCGAGCTGGTGGACATCCTGGGGGACCTGGTCACCACGCCCCGGTTCCAGGAGGAGGAGCTGGCCCGGGAACGGAGCGTCATCCTGGAGGAGATCAGCCAGAGTGAGGACCAGCCGGACGACTGGGTCACCGAACTCTTCTACGCCTCCTTCTGGCCCGGAGGCCCCTTGGCCCACTCCATCCTGGGGCGCCGGGAGCAGGTGGCGGCCTACGGGAGGGCCGAGGCGGAGGCGTTCTTCCGGAAGACCTACCGGGCACCCAACCTCCTCATCGCCGCCGCCGGCGACATCCACACGGAATCCTTCCTGGAACTCCTGCAGCCCGTCCTGGACGCCCTGCCCAAGGGCGCCTCGGGCGATGCCCGCCCGGCTCCCAACGTGGCCACGCCCTTCCTGCTGAACACCCCCCGAAAGGACTTGCAGCAGACCAGCCTGGTCATGGGCTTCCCGGCCCAGCCCCACGTCCACCCGGACCGGGCGGCCGTGAACGTCCTGAGCCATGTGCTGGGCGGCGGCATGTCCTCCCGCCTCTTCATGGAACTGCGGGAGAAGAACGCCCTCTGCTACCAGGTGGGCACCTACCTCACCCACTACCACGACACCGGTGCCCTGCAGATCAGCGCCAGCTGCGCCCCAGGCCGGGCCCGGGAGCTGGTGGGCCGGGCCGTGGCCGAATGCGGCCGGGTGCGTGACACGGGCGTCTCCGCCGAGGAGCTGGAGCGGGCCAAGCTCCAGCTGCGCACCAACCTGGTGTTCGGCCAGGAATCCGCCAGCAGCCGGATGTTCTCCCTTGCCTACCAGGCCCTCCACACGGACCGGATCCTCACCCTGGACGAACAGATCGCCGAGATCGACGCCGTCACCCTGGACCAGCTGCTGCGGGTGGCCCGGGAGGTCCTGGCCCCGGAAAAGGTAGCCCTCTCGGCCCTGGGAACCCGCAAGACCTCCGGAATCCGTCCGTCGGATCTGGCATTCTGATTCCAGGGCGGTCTGTGCCGGTCTAGGTTTTTGCCAAAATCCAATCGGGGCCATGGGGCGGTCTGCGTCGGCCTGCACTTTTGCCCGGAGAAGGGTGACTTTCCCGGGGGTTGAGCCCAGACTTTGGGGGTCATGATCCCCTCCGCCCCCCTGAACCCGGCTGCTGCGAGCCCCCTTTATCTGCAACTGCAGAGGACCTTGCGCACCCTCATCCAGAACAACGAGTGGAATCCCGGCATGCGCCTTCCCGCGGTGCCGGACCTGGCCGAGCGGTTCCAGGTGCACCGGCTCACCGTCCTCAAGGCCCTGGCGGGCCTGAAGCGCACCGGCTGGGTCCACACCGTGACCGGGCGCGGGAGCTTCGTGGCCGACCATCTCCCGGAGGCGCCGGCGAACCTCGACCCCGAGGCCTTCCCCTTCCAGGGGTCCTCCCTGCGGGTGCGGGAGGACGAACTGGGGCCCTGGCTCGGCGAAACCCTCGAACGGGCCCAGAACCGCATGCTGGTGAGCTTCTCCGCGGCCTTCCCGCCCACGGACCTCCTCCCCGGCGACGCGCTCCGGCGCCTCTACACCCGCACCATGAAGGAACTGGATGCGGACGCATGGGTGTACGCCGCCCCCGCGGGCCACCCGGGCTACCTGGACGCCGTGGCCGGCTGGCTCGGCGAAGAGGGCGAGCCGGTGCCCCCCGGCTGGGGGATCCGGGCCATCCCCGGGGCCCAGGCGGGCCTGGCCCTCGTCCTGGAATCCCTCACCATTCCCGGCGACCGGGTGCTGGTGGAAAGCCCCTGCTACGTGGGCGCCCTGGCCCTCATCCGCACCCTGGGGCGCGAGGCGGTGCCCGTGCCCGTGGACCGCAACGGCATGAATCCCGACCGTCTGGCCTCCCTGCTCCAGAAGGGCGACGCCAAGATGCTCTTCACGGTCCCCACCTTCCACAACCCCACCGGCATGACCCTCAGCCGGGCGCGGCGGGAGCGCATCCTGGCCCTCACCCGCGCCCACGGCGTGCCCCTGGTGGAGGACGACACCTACGGCGACCTGCGCTTCATCGGCGGCCGCACCCCCAGTTTCAGGAGCCTCGCGGGCGCCGAGCACGTCATCCACCTGGGGAGCTTCTCCAAGTCCGTGGCGGCGGGCCTCCGCCTGGGCTACATCATCGCCCCCGACGCCGTGCTGGCGCGCTTCGGCCCGGTGCAGGAGGTGCACACCATCGCCCTGCCCACCCTCAGCCAGGCGGTGGTGGGCCACTTCCTGGAATCGGGCGGGTTCCGGCGCCATCTGGTGCGGATCCGCCGCTCGCTGCGGGAGCGCCGCGACGCCATGCTCGAAGCCATCCACGCCAGCTTCCCCCGGGACGCGGAAGTGACCGAGCCCAAGGGCGGCATGCATCTCTGGGTGGTCCTCCCCGAGGACCTCTCCTCCCTGGATCTCCACCGGGACGCCATCACCCACGGGCTGGGCTTCGCCCCGGGACCTCTCTTCTTCTCGGATGGCCGGGGCACGAACTGCCTCCGGCTCAATTTCTCAACCCATGCGCCGAGCGTGACCCGCGAAGCCATCGGCCGCCTTGGCGGGCTCATCCATGCCCGTCCTGCCGCCTCTCTCTGAAGGAGCTCCCATGAACGCTGTCTCCGCTTCCACGCGTTTCGACATCCAGCTCGCCAAGGAGCCCCTCTCCGCGGAAGAGCGGGCCAAGCGCATGCAGAACCCCGGGTTCGGCAAGGTCTTCACCGAGCACATGGTGGTGATCCCCTACAGCGAGGAGATGGGCTGGGGCAAGGGCGTGCTCAAGCCCTACGGCCCCATCGTCCTGGACCCCGCGGCGAGCGTGCTCCACTATGGCCAGGCCATCTTCGAGGGCTTCAAGGCCTACCGCCAGCCCGATGGCCACATCAAGACCTTCCGCCCCGAAGCCAACGCCCACCGCTTCAACGCCTCGGCCCGACGCCTGGCCATGCCGGAGCTGCCGGTGGATCTCTTCGTGGAAGCTTCGGACCTGCTCATCGCCCAGGAGCGCGAGTGGGTTCCCAGCGCCATCGGCGAGAGCCTCTACCTGCGCCCGCTCATGATCGCCACCGAGGCCGCCCTGGGCGTCAAGGCCTCCCAGGAGTACCTCTTCATCCTCATCGCGAGCCCCTCGGGCGCCTACTTCCCCCAGGGCGTGAAGCCCGTGACGGTGTGGATCTCCGAGAACTACGTCCGCGCAGCGCCCGGCGGCACCGGCTTCGCCAAGTGCGCCGGCAACTACGCCGCCAGCCTCGTGGCCCAGAAGGAGGCCAAGGGCGAGGGCTGCGACCAGGTGGTGTGGCTTGACGCCGTGCACCGCCGCTACATCGAGGAGATGGGCGGCATGAACATGTTCTTCGTCTACCACGAAGGCGGCGAGACCGTGGTCGTCACCCCCGTCCTCACCGGCACCCTGCTCCCCGGCATCACCCGCAGCACCCTGCTGGAAATGGCCCGCAAGCTCGGGTTCAAGGCAGAGGAGCGGCGCATCTCCGTGGACGAGTGGCGCGACGCGCTGCTGGAAGGCCGCATGACCGAAGCCTTCGCCTGCGGCACCGCCGCGGTCATCACCCCCATCGGCACCGCCAAGTCCGCCCACGGGGAGTGGAAGATCAACGGCGGCGAGACCGGCCCCGTGGCCCGCCAGCTGCGCGAAGCCCTGCTGAACCTCCAGCACGGCGTCGAGCCCGACACCAACGGCTGGATGCACCCGGTCTGCTAAGCACCCGGCGACAGGAAGGGGGGGGCCTGTGCTCCCCCCTTTTCTTGTTCGCTTGACAAGTGAGTGCTCACTCACATACTGATAGGGAACCTGTTCCGGATGTACCCCCATGGCCCCCGCCCCCGCAACGCTTGAATCCCTCCTGGATGCCACCGCCGCCCTGATGGTGGAAGGGGGCCTGCCCGAGGCCACCACCGCCCGGGTCGCCAAGCGCGCCGGCGTCGCGGAAGGCACCATCTACCGGCACTTCGCCACCAAGGATGCCCTGGTGGAAGCGGTGTTCGCCCGGGTCTGGGACCGCATCGGCCAGGATCTGGAAGCCCGCCTGCCCCCCCGCACCGATCCCGGCGCCCGCCTCCGGGCTTTCCTGCCTGCGGCCTTGGCGGCCTTCGGGGGCCATCCCGAGGAGACGGCCCTCATCCAGATGGAATTCCTCCACCTGGTGGGCGGTCAGGGCGGTTGCCCCGTGGCGCCGGGATCCGCCCGGCTGGTAGCCATCCTGGAGGAGGCCATCCGCCTCGCCCAGGATGCCGGCCTCGCCCGGAGGGGTCTGGAGCCTCGCACCTGCGCCTCGATCATCTTCCACGGCGTCTCCAAAACCTGGGCCTCCCGCCCCCCCGGCGAGGACCCCACCCGCGTGATCACCGCCATGCAGGCCTTCGTGGACGCCGCCCTGCTGGCCCTCTGAACCAACCCAACCCCCTTGTTCCGGGCCCTCGGGCCCCGCCGGAGGCCTGCCCATGATCCCCTTCTACGAGGCGGTGGAAACCCGTCGTTCCGTCCGTTCCTTCCTGCCGGATCCCGTTCCCCAGGATGTGCTGGACCGCGCCCTGGACGCCGCGCTCAAGGCGCCCAGCTCCAGCAACCTTCAGCCCTGGCGCTTCATCGTGCTCGAAAGTCCGGAAGCCCGGGCCGGGGGGATCAAGGCCTGCCTGGACCAGGCGCCGGCCACCACCGCTCCGCTCCTGGTGGCACTGGTCGCCCGCCCCTGGTCCTGGCGGCGGCACCGGGATGAGATTCTGCGCATCCAGACGGCCCGGGGCACCCTCCGCCCCAGCCAGGCCGCCTACTACCGCAAGCTCATCCCCCTCTTCTACACCCACGGCCCCCTGAACCTGCTGGGCTTCTGGAAGCCGGCCGTGAGCCGCATCGTGAGCCTGTTCCGCCCCTTCCCGCGCCTGCTCACGCGCACGGGAGTCCGCCTCACCGCCCACAAGACCACCGCCCTGGCCGCGGCCACCTTCATGCTCGCCCTGCGCGCCGAAGGCTACGACTCCTGCCCCATGGAGGGCTTCGACCCCTATCGCGCCGCGAAGGTCCTGGGCCTCGCGCACGGCGAGGAGGTGAACATGTTCTTCGCGGTGGGCAAGCGCGCCGAGGGCGGCATCTGGTTTGAGCGCGCCCTCATGCCCCGGGACTGGGTGGTCCAGGTGCGGTAAACGGGTTCCATGCCCCCCCCTCCGGCGTGCGTACCAGGATCCCTGACCTGTTTGGCAGAAGAAAGGTTCGAGCTTTCCCGTGTCGGTGTCTCCGGGCCACCTCAAAGCGAGGGATATACCCGTCCAAGCAGGATCCAGGGTATCCACAGGCCGATAAGTGCGGCGTATGCCACGTCGAACCCAAACAAAGTGAGCCTTTGCGCGATTCGCAGGAATCCGATTATCGGGAACGAAATCCGGACCAAGGCACCGTGTCGAGCTGTTTCATTCTTGGTCAACTGCCAGAGGTTGTTCCCATCGCGCATCGGTGGGAAGGCGTGCATCGCAATTGAAAGGCCCAACCAGAGCTGGAAGATTTCCAGTGCGCCGACGGAACTGTCGTAACTGTGGAATGGAACCAGCGCAAGAACGCACAGGGCAAACCCAACGAGTGTGTGCACCAGGAGTGGGCCAATGGCAAGCACAAGGGCAGCCCCCAGGCCCTTCGGCATTTCATGGAGCACATATCCTGCGGGGGTATCGTACCGAAAGAACCGGACATCCAACACCTTTACGCCAAGCAGCCGGCAAAACCCCATATGGGTAAGCTGGCGCAGGACGACCCCTGGAAAGGTCATGAGGGAGGGGATGAAGCTGCGAATCGCGATCATCCGAAAGTCTCGCTGTCCTGGCTGCCTTTGCCGATGGAATACCAGTAGTCCTGGAAGCTAAGGATGATCTTGCGGTTCAGCATCAAATTGACCCAGGATTCAACCCAGCTGGCGTCCTCCTCCTCGGATACTCCCAGTTCCCTGGCCTCCTTGAGGCAGGCGAGGGCCTTCAACCGGTACTCCGCATTGCCGGATATCACATAGCGACAGGCCCATGCCGGGGCCATGGCCTGGACCGATTCGGCCGAGTGGTTATCGGCTTCCACCAGAGCCTCGCTTGCCCTGAAATATCCTTCATAATCTTTCGCCTCAAAGGCCACCTTCCTCTGGGCCAGGCAGACCATGAGCGCCGTTTCCGGGCTTTCCGGGTTGAACTTGAGCGATTTTTGAAACCAGAGGAGGGCGCCTTTGGCATCCCGATTCGAATAGCATTCATATCCGCGGTAATAGGCCCCAAGATCCTGAAAATTAGCGTCCTCTGGCATCCAATTGATGGCCATGTCCAGATTTTCGGCAGCCTTTGGATAGTCCCCATTCCTGAATGCCGTCACGCCACGGGTGTAGGCATGGATGGCCTTTGCGTGGCGGATCGATCGATACGTTCCGAAGACGGCGAGCACTGCACAAACCGCACAAGCAGCCCGCATCACCAGAGGAAACTGAACTTGTTTCCGATGGGACATGCAATCCGAACACAGAGCCCTCCCCCCTAACCGGGGAAGGTCCTTCTCACCGTTGTCCATTCGGCAATCAGAGCAAATAGTCGGATCTACAAGAGAAACAACCTCCCCTGAAGACAGGGGCTCAACCGGGCTCCCCATCCTCTGCGCTGCGCATGAGCGGCAAAGGACAACCCCCCTGGCGGAATAGGCTTCCGCAACCTTGAGGTTTGTCGAATTGCAGTCAGAGCAGACAGTGAAGCGCAAAGGAGGGCTCAAACAAGAAGTATGGATAGGCTAGCATGCGATGTTTCCCATGAACGGTAAGGTATCGAATCGCGCCCAGCCTTGGCATGACCGATCCTGAATGCCCGCGCTCACCAAGGTCAGCCTATCTCGTTCAGGAGAACGAATTTTCTGGCAAGACGCGGAAGGGCCCCCTAGCGGGGGCCCTTCAGCGTTCAGAAGTGGTCGGAACTACTTCTTGGCTTCTTCCTTCTTGGGCTCGACGGGCTTCTCGGCCTTCTTGTGGCCCTTCTTGGCCTTCTTCTCAGCCTTGGGGGCTTCCTTCTTGGCTTCTTCCTTCTTCTCTTCGGTCAGGGCCTTCTTGGCCTCTTCCTTCTTGGGCTCGGCAGCCTTCTCGGCCTTCTTGTGAGCCTTCTTGGCCTTCTTCTCGGCCTTGGGAGCTTCCTTCTTGGCCTCTTCCTTCTTC
>DBME01000119.1 GCA_002298155.1 Holophagaceae bacterium UBA706
TTCTTGTCGCAGGCCTTCTTGTCCTTGCAGCAGCCCTGCTCGCAGGCGGGCTTCTCGGCGGGCTTCTTGGGCTCCTCCGCGAAGGCGGCGGTGAGGGAGAGGATGGCGAGGGCGGCGATGATGTTCTTCATGGATTCTCCAGGGAAATAGGAACCATCAGTTTAGCGCGGGTCACCGGGATTGGGGCAACCCCATCCTGGATCTCCCGTTCGCTGGTTTGGCGGACGATGCCAGACTGGTGCGGAACCGGAGGCCCTTCTTGGAGACAGGACCCTACGCCAATCCCGCCCAGGCCGCCCTGGCCCTGCGCCGGGCCCTGGCCGGGGACCCCGCCAATCCCACCTTCCGCACGGGGCTCATGGAGCTCTACCGCCGGCAGGGGCGGTTCGACGAAGCCCGGGTTCTTGGCGAGGAGGGGCTGGCGGCGGGGATCACCGGCGGTGACCTGCGGCGGATCCTGGGGCTGGTCTATGCGGAGATGGGGGCCACGGAACCCCTGCTTGCGCTGGTACGCTCCGGCCCGGATGCCGGCACCGCGGCGCTGGAGGCCGGCACCCACGCCATCTCGGAGAGCCAGTGGGACACGGGTCTGGCCCTGCTGGACGTGAGCCTGGCGGCTGACCCCGGCAACGGCGCCGGCTGGCTCACGGCCACCAAGGCCCTCCTCCATTCCCACCGTCTGGAGGAGGCCGCCGATTTGGCGGGCTGGCTCCACGGCCAGCCCTGTGCGGACGCCGGCGACCTCCGGGCCCAGGCCGGCTTCCTCAAGGGCGTGGCCCTCATGCTCCAGGGCAGGCTCCCCGAGGGGCTGCCATGGCTGGAGAACCGCTTCGCCATGGACGGCGGTCCGCGCCCCGAGGCGCTGCCCCTGGCCCCCTGGGAAGGCGGCGATCCCGCCGGCAAGACGCTCCTCCTCCAGGCGGAGCAGGGCTACGGCGACCTGTTCATGATGGCCCGCTACGTGGGTGTGCTGGCGCGCCAGGGGGCACGGGTCTACCTTCGCCCCCAGCCCACCACCCAGGGGGTCCTGGCCACCTGCGAGGGGCTGGCGGGTCTGGCCGAGGGTACCCTGACCCTTCCGGCGGGTGCGCTCCAGGCCAACGTCATGTCCCTGCCGCGCCTCTGCGGCACCCGCCTCGAGACGATCCCCGCCCCGGTGCCCTACCTTCACGTGCCGGGCCACGTGCCCAGCCGCGAGGCCATCGACGCCTGCCTCGCCGCGGTCGGCGCGGACCGCAAGGTGGGGCTGGTGTGGGCCGGCAACCCCACCCATAACCAGGACCGCGAGCGCAGCATGCCCCCGGAGCTCCTGGACCTTCTGGAGGGTGTGCCGGGGGTGGCGTGGTGCGACCTCCAGATCCGGGCCGACGCGAGGCCCTCGCTGCCCATGCTCGACCTGCAGCGCCACCTGACGGATTTCGCCGATACGGCCTACGCCCTCAGCCGCCTGGACCTGCTCATCTCCGTGGATTCCAGCCCCGTGCACTTGGCGGGCGCGCTGGGAAGGCCGGTGTGGATGGCGCTGGCGTGGCTTCCGGATTGGCGGTGGCTGCTGGCGCGCACCGACACGCCGTGGTACCCCACCGTGGAACTGTGGCGCCAACCCGCGCCGGGGGACTGGGTGACGGTCATCGAGGGAATGCGCGCACGCCTGGGCGAGGGCGGGCTGACCGGGGCGTAGGGACCGTTCGTGGCCGGGGGAACGGGTGGAGCGCCTAAGGTGCCGGGCCTGCGGCGCGGGCATTCGTAATTAACAATTCAACCTCAATCGTCCCAATGGACAGCCAATAGACGACCTCTAAATCATCAATTCGAGGCGTTTTAAAATGACGTGCATGTCGTCAATTTGCCTAGAAAAACAATGACCTTTTTCAAATTTTTCTCTGGTTGAGTCTTGGATTCCCGACTAATCTCGGGACCGCCCATCCACCCACTCAACCCGAGGCTAAGCCATGAACGCTTTCCTTCGCACCACGCTCCTGAGCCTGCCGCTCATTTGCCTTATTGGCTGCTCGTCCCGCGAGGAACCGGTGCCCAATCCCGCACCGGAGGTGAGCGCCAACATGGCCATCTTCGATCCCACCACGGGCAGCATCCCCCTGCCCAACGTCCTGGCCACGGCCACGGCGGCGGATCCCCTGGCGGGCCGGGCCGCGGGAACGCCCATGACGCCCCCGGAGGCCATGGCCTACATCAACCGCTACGAGGTGGGCTCCACCAACGCGGTGGCCGGGGTGAACGCCCCCATCTACCTGCGCTTCGCCTTCCCGGTGCAGCCCGCCACGGTGACCCCGGCGAACATCAAGGTCTTCCAGCTCACCCCCGACGCGGCGGGGACCGAGAACGCGCCCCTGGGCTTCACGGACGTCTCGGCCATGTTCACCTTCAAGTACCCCGCGGGCGGGACGGACCTCTGGCTCTTCCCGACCTTCCCCCTCACGCCGGGCACGCGGTACCTGTACGTCGTGACCGACCGGGTCCTGGACGCGGCCACGGGCGGCGCCGTGATCCCCTCCGTCTACTTCAACTACCTGAAGTCCACCACGCCCCTGACGGGCGCCACGGCGGCCCTCGAGCCCATCCGGGCCAACGCCACCGCGGGCGGCAACATCCTCCTGTCGGGCTACGCCAAGGTCATGGACGATCTCATCGCCGCCTCGGCCACCACCACCGTCACCTCCCGCCAGCACATCGCCCTGATGGGGCGCTTCATCACCTCCGCGGCAGGCTTCATCGTCCCGGACCCTGCGGCCCCCACTGTCCGCGTTCCCGTGGAGACCGAGCTGCGGGCCTTCGCCGCCGGCCAGAGCCTGGGCGGCCTCACGGGCAAGAGCTGGACCAACGGCATCACCGTCACCACCACCTTCACCAAGGGCGACGCCAACCCGGCGCTGGATGTGGGCGCCTACTGGGCGGCGGTCACCGGCTATCCCGCCAATACCGTCCCCTCCACCATCGGCCAGGTCGTGCTGGGCACCATCAATTCCGGCTTCCTGAACATCGATCCGGTGGTGGCCCGCGCCAACGCGGCCAGCATGGACCTCACCGCCGTGGCAGCCACCGCCTTCAACCCCGCCTCGGGGGTCGTGCAGCCGTTCCGGAACGGCTCGGGCGTGCTCACGGGCTTCTACCACGTGCCCGCCTCCATCCCCTTCGTGTACATCGCGCCCGACGCGGCGGCGCCCGCCGGCGGCTATCCCCTGGTCATCTACCAGCACGGGATCACCAGCCAGAAGGAGACGCTCCTGGGCATGGCGCAGGCCTTGTCCAGCAACGGCTTCGCGGCGGTGGCCATCGACCTGCCGCTGCACGGCGCCCTGGCGCCGCCCGCGCTGGTGGTGGCACCCACGGACAGCGCCGCCGTGAAGGCCCAGAAACAGGCCGGCTGGGGCCAGGCCTTCATGGCCGTGGGCGCGCCCCTGGCCACCCGTTCCAACATCCAGCAGGCGGCCTTCGACCTGCACCGCCTTGAACTCACGGTGCTGGCCGGCGGCTTCGCGCCCCTGGGCGCCAAGGCTCCCGCGGCGGCGAACATCCGCTTCACGGGCCTCAGCCTGGGTTCCATCGTGGGCGCCTACTACCTGGCCGGGAACACGGCGCTGCCCTACACCGCCTCGTCGCTCACCACGGCCATGAAGGGCATGCTCAGCGTGCCCGGCGGCCGTCTCGCGTATCTCATCCAGGCCAGCCCCGCCTTCGGCGCCACCATCGACGCGGGCCTGGCGGGCGTGGGCATCGCCAAGGGAACGCCCACCTACCATGCCTTCTTCCAGGCCACCCAGACCGTGGTGGACACGGCGGACCCCGCCACCATGACGACGCCCCTGGCGGCCAACCTTCCCAGCCGTTTCTCCGGGCGGCTCCTCATCCAGGAAGCCACCTCCACCACCTATGACGCCAACGGCAATCCCACCAACGGCGACCTGGTGATCACCAACCCCTATACCCGCTACTTCGGCAACGCCCTGGGCGGGCGGGCCGTGCTGGGCGCGGCGGGGGCGGGCGTGGACCCCGGATTCTGCCAGGTGGGCTACGGCGCCAGCGTGCGCATCCCCGCGGCCTTCATGCTGACGGTGCAGGGCGGCGCCATCGTCCCCAAGACCCTCGAGGCCGCCTTGAGCCCCGCGGACACCTCCCCGGGTGAAGGCTACTTCCAGTTCGACCAGGCCGGCATCGACCACGGCGGCCTGCTGGATCCAAACCAGCCCGTGAACGCCGCGCTCATGCAGAAGCAGATGCTCTTCTTCCTCGGGGTGACGGGCACGTCCATCGTCCTGGATCCCACCCAGGCGCCTCCCGCGGGCCTGGCTCCGGGCGTCTCCGCCAAGGTCCAGGTCGCCGAGTCCTGGCCCATCCTCGGCCACTGAACCGATCCCCCCCACGATCGAGGAGCATCCCTCCATGCGAAACCGCGTCCTTCCCCTCGTCACCCTGATGCTCGCCCTGGGCCCCGCCGCTTCGGCCTCGGGCTTCCTGCTGCGGGAACAGAGCGCTTCCGGCCTGGGCAATGCCTTCGCCGGCGTCAGCGCCGGTTCCCAGGACACGTCCTCCATGTTCTGGAATCCCGCCGTCCTGCCCCTCTTCGAGGGGAGCCAGGCCTCCCTGGGCGGTTCCTGGATCGGGATCCACATGGATCTCTCGGGCGCCTCCGGCACCCGCGCGCCGGTTTTCCAGCCCGGCCAGCTGGCCATCTCCGGCTCCCCTAACCTGCCCAACGCGGTGAGCCAGCCGGTGCTGCCGGCCCTGTACGTCAACTGGGGCCTCAGCGACATGGTCCACGTGGGCCTCTCGGTCAACGTGCCCTTCGGCCTGGTCACCAACTACCCCGACGACTTCATCGGCCGCTACCACGCCCTGAAGACCGACCTCAAGACCATCGACATCACGCCCTCCCTGGGCATCCGGCTGAATTCGGCCTGGACGGTGGGCGTGGCCTTCGTGGCGCGCAAGGCCGAGGCCACGCTCTCCAACGCCGTGGACTTCGGCGCCATCGGCGCCAGCCTGGGCATTCCCGGCTACGTGCCGGGGGCGGCCGACCGCATCGCCACCTTGACGGGCGACACCTGGGCCTACGGCTACAAGGCCGGCTTCACCTGGCAGCCCTCCGCCGACCTGCGCCTGGGCGTGGGCTACCAGAGCAAGGCCACCCTCAAGATCAAAGGCCGCATCGCCTACGATTCCGTTCCCGCCCCCTTCGACACGACCTTCATCAACACCGGCGGCGACGCCGACGTGAACCTGCCCGCCACCGCCTCCGCGGGGTTCACCTGGGACGTCACGCCGAAGTTCAGCCTCCAGGGCGAAGCGGCCTGGACGGGCTGGTCGGACTTCAAGGAACTGAAGGTGGTCTTCGCGTCGACCCAGCCCGCCTCCGTCACGGAGGAGAAGTGGAAGGACACCTGGTTCGTGTCCGTGGGCACCGTGTGCAAGGCTTCGGGAGCCTGGTCGTTCAAGGCGGGCCTCGCCTACGACCGCTCCCCCGTGGACAACCGGTACCGCACCCCCCGCATCCCCGACTCCGACCGCACCTGGGTCTCCGCCGGCGCCACCTGGACCGCCTCCCCGAGCACCACGGTGGACTTCGGCCTCACCCAGATCTTCGGGCAGACCGTGCCGCTGGATCTCCGTTCCGGCTCCACGTCCGACGCGCCCAATTTCTACCGGGGGAACCTCTCGGGCACTTATAAGGTAGGGGCGACCATCGTCTCCGCCGGCGCCCGCTTCCGTTTCTGACCCGGCCTTGACGCCGGGACCTCGCCGGCGCTAGATTGTCAGATCTGAGGTTTCCGTGCCCTTCGCTTCCATCCATCATTCCCATCGCCATGCCTCCCACGGGGCGGCGAGGGCATGCGGGACCGGAGCCTAGCGGAACAGGCGCAACGGACACCACGCACGAACCCCCCGGCCTCGAAACCCGGGGGGTTGTCGCATATCCAGGAATCCACACCATGACCCAGCATTTCCACCATCACACCCACGCGCCCCCTCCGGGCTTGGCCGGGCCTTGTGCACCCGTTCCCCAGCCCCGGACCTATCCCGGGGCTTTTTTTTCAGGAGATTCCCGATGACACCCATCAACCTCGCGCTTCCCAAGGGCCGCATGGCCGAGGGGGTGCTGCGCCTCATGGAGGACGCCGGCTTCAAGGTCCTGGCCAACGGCCGGAACTACCGGCCCCTGTGCGCCGATCCCCGGTTCCAGCTCAAGCTCCTCAAGCCCCAGGACATCGTCCGCATGGTCGAACTGGGCCGTCACGACCTGGCCTTCGCCGGCCACGACTGGGTGGTGGAACTGGACGCCGCCGTGGACGAGCTCCTGGACACGGGCCTGGACAAGGTCCGGCTGGTGGCCGCGGCGCCCCCCGACGTGGCGGCCACCCTGCGCACCCGGCGGGTGGTGGTGGCCAGCGAGTACGAGCGCATCACCCGCGCCTGGCTGGAGCGGGAGGGCTACGACCACTTCTTCGTGCGCAGCCACGGGGCCACGGAGGTCTTCCCCCCCGAGGACGCGGACATGATCGTGGACAACACCGCCACGGGGCGCACCCTCGTGGAGAACGGCCTGGAGGAGGTGGCCACCCTGCTGGACTCCTCCACCCGGGTCATCGCCAACCCGCGGCTGGGGCGGCGGGAGGAGGTGGACGAGTTCCTGCTCCTCATGAACTCGGTGCTCGACGCCCGCAAGCGGGTGATGCTGGAGATGAACGTGGGCGCGGCCAGTCTGGACGCCGTGCTGGCCATGCTCCCTTGCATGCGCCAGCCCACCGTGATGCCCCTGGCCGGGGAAGGGGGCTTCGCCGTGAAGTCCGCCGTGCCCAGCCGGGAGGTGCGCCGCCTCATCCCGCTGCTCAAGGCGGCCGGGGCCACCGACATCCTGGAGTTCTCCTTCAGCAAGGTGGTCTCGTGAGCACCGTCTACCGCACCACGGAGGGCCGGGGGGCCTTCGTGCGCATGGACTTCAACGAGGGCCCCCCGCCGCCGCCGGAGCTCCTGGCCGTGGATCTGGCGGCCTGCCTTTCCCTGTATCCGGAATACGGGGCCCTGCGTGCCGCCGCCGGGCGGGCGT
>DBME01000120.1:0-12168 GCA_002298155.1 Holophagaceae bacterium UBA706
GGGCGGTCCGGCGGGGTGGGCTGGGCGGGTTTGGGGGCCGCCAGGAGGGTGATGGCGAGGAAAAGGGCGGGCAGGAGACGGGAAAGGGTCGGCATGGATTTCCCCGGTTGGGCAGTTGGCAAGTCCGAAGAAGCCTCTGATTGTTCCAATGGCTAGGGCAAGCCTACCACTCAAGCCCGCACGGCGAAGATCGAGGTTCGCAGGCTGGGAATGAGTCCTGGCAAGGGAACCGGGGGAATGGAACCCGAGGTCAAGGGCATCCCGGAAGCGAAGCTTTGACCCATCCCTGCGCCGGCCCTGCGGGAACAGGGATGAACGCCTACCTTCATTTTTGATTCGAAGGCGCATTAATTTTGATCGAGATGCGTCGGGATCCAGATCCCTTTATCCCGCTATGGCACGTAATATCAGGGATTACGGTAATCGCACGATTGATGCTTCCATCAGGTCGCCCCTCGAAGGGTGGCCACGGCGCCAAGGTTGCGGCGAGGCATGAACGTCCATCGAAGGCCCTTAAGGCAAACCCCATGGCTGCCAACCCGACCGATCAATCGTTCACCGATGCGCCCGCCGCCGACCGTTTCAAGGCGTATCTGGCCCACCAGTTCCAGGCCGGAAGGGATAAGGCCTGTCTGGCGACGGCTGGCCCGGGGGGCCATGCGATCACGATCTCCCATCAGACAGGGGCCGGGGCGCATGAAATCGGCAAGCGGCTGGTGGCCTTGATGCAAGCCGGCGAAACAGGGCCGAGAGCGCCCTGGACCCTGTTCGATCGGCATCTCTTCGAGAGGATGCTCGAGGACCATCATCTGCCCAAGGCCCTGGCGGAATTCCTTCCCGAGGACGGCCGTTCCTACCTGCGGGATGCCCTGGACGATTTGTTCGGGGTCATACCTCCCTCCTGGGAGGTCGTTCCGAAATTGACCGAGACGGTCCTGCAGATGGTCCAGGCTGGGCACGTCATCCTCGTGGGTCGTGGTGCGAGCTTCATCACCGCCGGACTGCCGCGGGTCTTCCACGTCCATCTGGTGGCCCCTCTGGCGGCGCGGATCGAACGGATCCGGTCCGTGAATCACCTGTCCGACGTGGAGGCCGCGGCGTTCGTCCGGGAAAAGGACAAGGCCAGGGAGCGCTATGTCAAAGCGAACTTCAGCGTCGGCATCGACGACGACCTCCTTTACCACCTGGTGATCAACACCGAACGCATTCCCTGGATCCAGGCAGCGATCCTGATCGCCCGGGAAGCACGGAACACCTTTGAACGTGACACCAAGGGTTCACGGGAAACGTCGTGAACGTGGATTGGCGAGGCCCCATGAAAGACGGTGGAAGCAGCGGTAACTGCGGAATCATCACGTCGGTGCGGGGCAGCATCGTTGATGCCCGGTTCGACAAGGTCCTGCCCCAGATCCGGTCGGTGCTGCACACCGGGCAGGATGGTCAGGTGGTCGTCGAAGTCCTGTCCCAGCGGGACGCGACGCATGTTCGAGGAATCGCCATGACGCCGACGCAAGGGCTCGCCCGGGGTATGACCGTGGAGGACACGGGTTCCCCCCTCCAGGCGCCGGTCGGAAAGGGGACCCTGTCGCGGATGTTCGACGTGTTCGGCAATGCCATCGACCGCCAGGGCGAGCTCCGGGGCGTCCAGTGGCGCTCGGTGCACAGGCTGCCTCCGCCCTTGTCGTGCCGCTCCACCCGATCGGAGGTGTTCGAAACCGGCATCAAGGTGATTGATGTCCTCCTGCCCCTGGAACGGGGCGGCAAAGCCGGCCTGTTCGGCGGAGCCGGTGTCGGGAAGACCGTTCTCCTCACCGAGATGATTCACAACATGGTCGGCCACCACGAGGGCGTGAGCATCTTCTGCGGCATCGGGGAACGGTGCAGGGAAGGGGAGGAACTGTACCGGGAGATGAAGGAGGCGGGTGTCCTGCCCGACATGGTCATGGTCTTTGGCCAGATGAACGAACCTCCGGGAAGCCGTTTCCGGGTGGGCCAGGCGGCCTTGACCATGGCCGAGTACTTCCGGGATGACGAGCACCGGGAAGTGCTCCTCCTCATCGACAATATCTTCCGCTTCATCCAGGCGGGGATGGAGGTCTCGGGATTGATGGGCCAGATGCCTTCGCACCTGGGGTACCAACCGACGATGGGGACGGAACTGTCCAGCCTTGAGGAACGCATCGCCAACACGGATACCGGCGCCATAACCTCCATCCAGGCTGTGTACGTTCCAGCTGACGACTTCACGGACCCGGCGGCCGTGCACACCTTTTCCCATCTCTCGGCTTCCATCGTCCTTTCCCGGAAACGGGCCAGCGAAGGCCTGTTCCCTGCCATCGATCCTCTCCAGTCCAATTCCAAGATGGCCACTCCGGCCATCGTCGGCGAACGCCATTACGCCATAGCCCAGAAGATCCGGCAGACCTTGGCCCAGTATGCGGAGCTCAAGGACATCATCGCCATGTTGGGCCTGGAGCAGCTATCCCCGGAGGACCGGGATATCGTCAACCGGGCCCGCAGGCTGGATCGGTATCTGACGCAGCCTTTCTTCACGACGGAACAATTCACGGGCCATAAGGGCCGTCTCGTCTCGCGGAAGGATGCCTTGGATGGGTGCGAGCGGATCCTGAATGATGAGTTCAAGGACTATCCGGAGGGTGCCCTGTACATGATCGGCGCCATCAGCGAAGTCAAGGGACCGCCCGGGAAGGAGGCGTCCAAGCCTCCGCCCACGGATGTGCCCAAGGTCCCTGCGGCCCCTGAAGTACCACCAGAGGAGACCCGGCATGCCCCAACTGCTCATGAATCTTAGGATTCTCCTGCCCTTCCAGGTCTTTGCCGAAAAGGCGGACGTGGTGCGCATCGTGGCAAGGACGAGCGCAGGCTCCTTCGGCATCCTTCCCCACCGATCGGACTGCGTGGCTGCTCTGACCCCGGGAATCCTGATCTACGAATCGCGTGACGATGGCGAAACCATGGTGGCAGTGGATGAGGGGGCCCTGATCAAGACCGGGCAGGATGTGCTGATTTCGGTACGCCGTGCCACGGCCGGCAGGGATCTTGATCGCCTGAAGGACCAGGTCGAGAAGGAATTCCTGGCCCTCGACGACCAGGAAATGAAGGTGAGGTCCGTGGTGGCCAAGCTTGAAGCCGGCCTGGTGAACCGTATCGCGGCATTCGACCATGATTGAACCAAGGAAGGCTCCCACCGGTCAGGCGCCTGCCTTCGCAGCGGAGGTGGGCCAGCAGGCCGATCGCAAACTCAGGGCGGCGCGAAACCCTGTCCCGGGAGTGTGGTTCGGCCTGGGCATGATGGGGTTGGTGGGCTGGTCCGTGGCGGTCCCGACCCTGGCGGGCACGGCCCTGGGTTTCTGGATCGACCAGCACCACCCAGGCCGCCATCCTTGGACCCTTGCGCTCCTGGTCCTCGGGCTCGCCCGGGGTGCCTGAACGCCTGGCATTGGGTCGCCCAGCAGGGCAGGAACGTGGAGGAGAAGCCGGATGAATGACTTCCTGGGTGGTGCGGCAGCTGTCATGGCAGGCTTGGCCCTGGGGGGCTTCTTCTTCGGGGGACTCTGGTGGACGGTCAAACGGGGGGTCAATTCCCGGTCGCCGGGCCTCTGGTTCACCGCCAGCATGCTGGTGCGAACGGCCGTCGTCCTGTCTGGATTCTATTTTATCGGCGTCCGCCATGGGGGCCGCCTCATCCTGTGCCTTGCAGGGTTTGTCCTGGCTCGCCTGATCACGATGGTGCTTGCCCGAGGCTTCCGGGCTGGTCCGGCGCGAACCCGACCGGAGGTCCGCCATGCCCCTTAGCCCCGACCAGGTGGTCTTCTGGCACCATGGTTTCCTTAAAATCAACGCCACCATCGCCTTCACGTGGGTCCTCATCCTGGTCCTGGGCATCGGGTCCAAGATCCTGACGCGAAAGCTGTCCACCGGAATCGACCGTTCACGGTGGCAAAATCTGCTGGAGATCATCGTCACTTCCATCAACCAGCAGGTCGGGGAGGTGGGCATCCCTCACCCGGAGAAGTACCTCGGGTTCCTTGGGACGCTCTTCCTGTTCGTGGCGATGGCCAACCTAGGCACCATCATTCCCGGTTACACCCCGCCTACGGCTTCCTTGTCCACCACGGCGGCCCTGGCGCTGTGCGTATTCGTCGCCGTTCCCCTGTTCGGAATTGAGGAGCAGGGGATGCGCGGTTATCTCGCGTCCTACCTCGAACCCACCGTCATCATGCTGCCCTTCAACCTCATCAGCGAGCTATCCCGAACCCTCGCATTGGCGGTGCGCTTGTTCGGAAACATGATGAGCGGAACGATGATCATCGGGATCCTGCTGACCATAACGCCCTTCGTCTTCCCGATCATCATGACCTCGCTGGGCCTCCTTACCGGCATGGTGCAAGCGTACATCTTCAGCATCCTGGCCGCCGTCTACATCGCGGCGGCCACGCGCGCCCGCAAGCCCACCCCGGAAGCAGCCCCCGCCTCTTGAATCCCACCCAAGGATCTCCCATGGATAGCTCTACCCTCATCGCCACCGCCTCGATCATCACCGCCGGCCTCACCACCGGCATCGGCTGCATGTGCCCCGCCCTCGGCGAAGGCCGGTCCGTCGCCACGGCCCTGACGTCCCTGGCGCAACAACCCGACGCCTCAGCCACCATCACCCGGACCCTGTTCGTCGGTCTGGCCATGATCGAATCCACGGCCATCTATTGCTTCGTGGTCTCGATGATCCTCATCTTCGCCAACCCATTCTGGAACCACATCATCGCTCCAGCCGCGGGCAAGTGAAACCATGCTCATCGATTGGTTCACCATCGGTGCGCAGGCGCTGAACTTCCTCATCCTCGTGTGGCTGCTGAAGCACTTCCTCTACAAGCCCATCCTCGCCGCCATCGATGCCAGGGAGAAGGCCGTCGCGAAGGAACTTGCGGATGCGGCCGCCACCATGGATGAGGCCAACAGGAAGCAAGCGGAGTTCCAGGCCCGGAATGAAACATTCGACAAGGAACGTTCGGATCTTCTGTCCAAGGCCACCCAGGAAGCAGCCGATAAGCGAAAGGATCTCCTGGAGGAGGCAAGGTCGGCGGCGGAGGCCCTGAGTGCGAAACGCAAGGAAAGCCTGCGGAACGAAGCCGCCAACCTGGACCAGGCCATCCATGACCGCTGCAGGCAGGAAGTGTTCGCGACGACCCGGAAGGTGCTGTCCGATCTCGCCGATACCACCCTGGAAGAACGTATGGGCGCCGTGCTCACCCGGCGCTTGGCGGAAATGGACGCCGCGGCCAGGAAGACCCTGGGTGAGGCCCTGGTTTCGGGCCCGGAACCTGTCCATGTCCGAAGCGCGTTCGAGCTGCCCGGGCCACAGCGGACGGCGATCAGGAAAGCGCTCCATGAGACTTTCTCTGTGGATCTCCAGGTTCGGTTCGACACGTCTCCAGAGCTTGTCAGCGGGATCGAACTCGCTGCCAACGGCCAGAAACTGGCATGGAGCGTTTCGGACTACCTAGCGTCCATGGTGAAACACATCGGTGGACTTCTGGAACAGCCGGCCAAGGCGAGGTCACACCCTAAAGCCAAAGCGGCCACCATGCCTGCCCAGAAGGCGCCATGACCCGTCCCCCCAAGAGCCTCCTGGCTACGCTGAACGATGCGTTCGACGATCTCCGCGCGGGACGTGAAGGATTCTCCGCCGCCCTGGCCCCGCGCGAAGTGGGGACGATCACGACCGTTTCGACCGGGATCGCGATGGTCGCGGGCCTGCCCAACGTCGGGTTCGAGGAACTGGTGACGTTTCCCAATGGTACGGTCGGCATGGCCTTCAATGTCGACGAAGATGAAGTGGGCGTGGTGCTCCTTGGGGCCTATTGGGACCTTCATGCCGGGGGTGAAGTGCTCCGCACGGGTCGCGTTATGGATGTGGCCGTGGGGGATGGGTTGCTTGGGAGGGTCATGGACCCTCTCGGAAGGCCTCTGGAAGCAGATGAACCCTTGCCACCGGGCGAGCGCCTGCCCATCGAGCGCCCCGCTGCTCCGATCATGGACAGGGCCCCGGTTAGGGTTCCCCTGCAAACCGGGCTCAAGGTGATCGACGCGCTCATTCCCATCGGGCGCGGACAGCGCGAACTGATCCTCGGTGATCGCCAGACGGGCAAGACGGCCATCGCCATCGACACCATCTTGAATCAGAAGGATCAGAACGTGCTTTGCGTGTATTGCGCCATCGGACAGCGGGCATCAGCGGTCGCCAAGACCCTGGCCACGCTCCGGGAGCATGGGGCCATGGCCTATACCACCGTCGTCGTGACCGAAGGCAATGATCCGCCGGGGCTGGCCTACATCGCCCCGTATGCAGCCACCAGCATCGCGGAGCATTTCATGGAAGCGGGCCGTGACGTACTTATTGTTTATGATGACCTCACCCAGCATGCCCGTTCCTACCGGGAACTTTCCCTTCTTCTCCGGCGCCCTCCTGGACGCGAAGCCTTTCCTGGAGATATTTTCTACATTCACTCACGCCTGCTGGAGCGAGCCACCCATTTGTCCAAGGAACGTGGGGGGGGTCCATCACGGCGATGCCCATCGTCGAAACCGAGGCCCAGAACATTTCGGCCTATATTCCGACCAACCTCATTTCCATTACCGATGGCCAGATCTATCTTTCCCCATCACGTTTCGAACTGGGCGTTCTGCCCGCTGTGGATGTCGCCAAATCAGTCTCCAGGGTGGGCGGCAAGGCGCAGCGGGCCACCTATCGTGCGGTAACAGGGGACCTCAAACTCGCCTATGCTCAATTCGAGGAACTGGAGAGCTTCTCCCGTTTCGGCGCCCGTTTGGATGAAAACACCCACAAAATCATCGAACACGGGAAACGGATCCGCGCCTGCCTGAAGCAGGCGGAAAACCGCCCGGTGCCCGTGGCCTCGCAGATATTCGTGCTCCTGGCGTTGACTGAGGGGCTTCTCGACCTGGTGCCCATGGAGAAGGTGAAGGACGCCGAGAACGCGCTGCAGGAGGCCGCCGGGGACGTGGCCGCTGATCTGCGGGCCCGCTTCGAAACCGCAGACACCTTCAGTGACGAGGATCGGAAGGCTCTCCTCGACGTGATCCGGAAGACGCTGGCTCCCTTCCAGGCGAAGCCCAAGGAGACGGAATGAGCGATACCGCGGAGGGCCTGCGCCGGAAGATGGCCAGCGCCGGAGAGCTCCGGTCCGTGGTGCGCACCATGAAGGCGCTGGCCGCTTCCAGCATCGGCCAGTACGAGCGTTCCGTCCTGTCCTTGGCTGGATACCGGCGAACGGTGGAGGCGGGACTGGGCGCGGCGTTCCGGTTGGCCCAAGGGGGGCCCTCCCACGCTGATGCTCCGAAGGTCAAGGCTGCGCATGGCGTTACGGCGATCGTCTTCGGGACGGATCAGGGGCTCGTGGGCCAGTTCAATGACCGTGTGACGGACTTCGTCCTCCAGACCCTCGGGGCCGCGGCCGGCAAGGCCCAGGTCTGGGCCGTGGGGGAGCGGGTGTATAACCGCCTCGCCGACGCGGGGCTGAACCTGAAGGGGCATTTTCCCGTTCCCAACGCCGTTGGCGCCATTACAGGACTCGTTGGCGAGCTCCAGATCGCTTGCGAAGCGAATCGGACCGATGGTGATCGGACCGTCGAGTATGTCTTCCACAATCGCCTCTCCACGGGAGGCCACTACGAACCCGTGGCAGGGCGTCTGCTGCCCCTCGATTCGGTCTGGCGGGATGGCTTGATCAGGATCCCTTGGGCAACCGCCATGCAGCCCGAGGTCCTGGGCGGTCAGGCAGGTGTGCTTCTGGCCCTCACAAGGGAGTACCTCTTCATCTCCCTGTTCCAGGCCTGCGCCGAGTCCCTCGCCAGTGAGAATGCAAGCCGCCTCGCTGCCATGCAGCGGGCCGACGAGAACATCGATGACCTGCTGGAGACGCTCACCCACACCTTCAACAGCCTCCGGCAAAGCCGGATCGACGAAGAGCTTTTCGATGTGGTTTCCGGGTTCGAAGCGCTCGCCGGGAAAGGGCCCAACCGGGGAATTCGGGGGTAAACTAGGAACAGACGCGCCGTTTCCAGCAATCGGCTTGGACCCATCCCTCAATGCGTGAACCAGCCCTTATCACTTCGTTGAGGACCCGGGCCATCTTCCTGTGGCAGCAGTTGCTGAACTACGGGAAACGCAACCAACTCCCCAGTTCCGAAGGGAACGACGTCCGTCTCCTCCTTTCAGGCGGGCAGATCCTGAGCACCCTGCGCACCATGATCGAAGGGGCCACGGCATCGGTGCATTTTGAGATCTATGCCTGGGCTGACGATGCCACCGGGCGTGAAATCCTGGTGCGGCTCCAGGAGGCGCACGAAAGAGGGGTCAAGGTCAGAGGGGTGGTCGATTCCTTCGGAAGCTGGGAAGCCATGCCCATGCTCAAAGCCTCCAGGCTGGATCTCCGGTTCTACCATCCATTGGGCTGGAAACTCCCCTGGCGCCTTTGGCTACGGCGCAACCACCGGAAACTCCTCATCGCCGATGGAGCCAGGGCCCTGGTGGGTAGCGCCAATTGGACCAATGAATATAACGATGCAATTCCCCCGATATATTACCGGGACCTCGGCCTCGAACTCCAGGGGCCTTCCGTCGAGCACCTGGAGCAGGATTTCAGAGTGTCCTGGTGCAGGGCGGGGGGGCCCATGCACGATCTGGTGACCACCCAGGCGCCGCCCCCCACGGGACCCGGGTGGCATTGCGGCGTGCCGGTACAGGTCGTGTCAAGTCTTCACGGCGGAGGGCGCGTCCTGCGCCGGCACGTGCTCCTCGTCCTTAGGCAACTCGGATATTCCGCAACCCTCGCCAACGCCTACTTCATCCCCGATCCGCGGTTCCTTCGTGTGCTCATTCGCCTGGTTAGGAGAGGCGTCACGGTGGACCTCATCGCACCTGGCGATTCCGATCATGCTTTCGTCCAAGCCGCCAGCCGCGCAACCTTCGGGCGCCTGCTCAGGGCAGGCGTGCGCATCTGGGAGCGCCAGACACGGGTCTTCCACGCCAAGGTGGCCTTGCTGGATGGGGAACTGGTCATGGTCGGAACCGCCAACCTGGACTCTGCGAGTTTCAGGCACAACCTGGAGCTGAACCTGCTGGTTCGGAGCGCGAGCCTCGGTGAAGCCATGCGGGAGACCTTGGACGAGGACCGGGCCCTCAGCACGCGCCTGGCACCACGGGCATGGACCGCGCGGCCCATCTACCGGAGGGCTTTCCAGCGCTTCGCCTACCTTTTCTGGCGCTGGCTTTAAGGTCCGGAACGCCCTTGAAGAAAACCCCTCGAAGTGCTTGTCACTTCAAGGGGTTATTTTGGTGGCTGGGCGCGGACTCGAACCGCGGACCTAGGGATTATGAGACCCTCGCTCTAACCACCTGAGCTACCCAGCCGGAACGAACACTTTACCTTGTTTTGGCCCCGAAATCCACCGTGGATTTCGGCACAGCCAACACCCGCTCGTAGACGGCTTCGTACTGGTCGACGATGGGCTTCTCCTCGAAGGTCGTCAGGGCGCGGGTCTGGGCGGACTGGCCCATGCGCTTGCGCAGGACGGGGTCCCGCAGGAGGGTCAGGGCGTCCTCGGCCATGGCGTCCACGTCGCCCAGGGCCTCCAGGTAGCCGTCCACCCCGTGGCGGACCACTTCGGGCAGGCCACCCACGCGGCTGGCGATCACCGGCACCCGGTTGGCCATGGCCTCCAGGGCGGCAAGGCCGAAGCTCTCGGTGGCCGAGGGGAGGAGGAAGACGTCGGTGCAGGCCAGGACGTTCTCGATATCCAGCTGCTTGCCGGTGAAGCGCACCTCGTCGGCGAAGCCGTGGTCGCGGGCGTAGGCCTCGGCCTCGGCGCGGTCGGGGCCGTCGCCCACCATCACCAGGCGGGTGGGATGCTCCTTCACGACCCGCTCGAAGACCTTCATGACGTCCAGCACCCGCTTCACGGGGCGGAAGTTGGAGATGTGCGTGAGGATCGAGGTGCCGCAGGGGGCCAGCCAGCTCCGGCACTTGGGGTCCAGGTCCGCCGGGGCGGCGACGAAGTTCGGGATGACGTCGATGGGGCGGTCCACCTTGAAGGTGCGGTAGGTCTCGTCGCGCAGGTAGTCGGACACGGAGGTCACCGCGTCGCTCTCGCGGATCGCCAGGCGCACCATGGACAGGTAGCTGGGGTTNNCCACCGTGATGTCCGTGCCGTGCAGGGTGGTCACGACCTTCATGCGGCCTTCCGTGGCCATGCGCGCCAGGAGGGCCGCGGAGGCGTGGGGGATGGCGTAGTGGGCGTGCATGATCTCCAGGCCGTGGTGGTCGGCCACGTCGGCCATCTTGGAGGCCAGGGCGATGGAGAAGGGGGCCGCCTCGAACAGGGGGTAGGGGCTGGCCGTGACCTCGTGGAAGGTGATGCGGTCCTCGAAGCCCTGGAGACGGGGGGGCAGGGCGGTGCTGAGGAGGTGCACCTCGTGGCCGCGGGCGGCCAGGGCCTTACCCACCTCCGTGGCCACCACGCCGGAACCGCCGAAGGTCGAGTAGCAGGAAATCCCGATTCGCATCCCACGGTTGTACTGCAGAAAGGGGCAATTGTCTAAGGAGGACTCCCGGGGCGGTTCCGACTATCATGGGCTTTGAAAGGTCCCCGCCCATGCACCCCCTCGTCCTGGTCGCTTATTACCTGATCCAAGTGCTGATCGTGCTTATCGTCATCACCAGCCTCATGTCCTGGATCCAGCCCGACCCCCGCAATCCCCTGGTCGTCATCCTGCACAAGATCACCGACCCCATCCTGCATCCCATCCGCACCCTCCTCCCGACCTCCACGGGGCTGGACTTCAGTCCCATGGTGGTCATCCTTATCCTGTGGGCCCTCCAGAGGCTTCTGGAAACCCGCGTGCTCTAAGGAGAGCCCATGAAATTCACGCCCCTGGACATTCAGCGCCGGGAATTCGAGAAAGGCTTCCGGGGCCTGAACGAGGACGAGGTCCGCGCCTTCCTCCAGGAGATCGCCGCCGAGTGGGAAGAGCTCCAGCTCGAGAACCAGCAGCTGCGCACCGAGATCCTGGACCTGCGGGAACACCTCAAGCAGTACCAGGACCAGGACCGGATCTTCCGTGAGACGCTGCTGAACGCCCAGCGCACCAAGGAGGAGATCCTGGACGCGGTGAACCGCGAGAAGGCCCTCATCCTGCGCGAGGCCGATTTCAAGGCCGACGAGATCCTGCGGGAAGCCCAGTCCCGGTCCGCCGAGATGGACGCCCAGGTGCGGAGCCTGAAGCTTGAACGGGTGCGGCTCCTCCAGGACATGGATTCGCTGCTGGCCCGTGCCAAGCGGTTCCTCCAGGAGGAGGCCCCCGAGGTTTTCCCACCGGCCGAGCCGACGCGCAAGCTGGACGACCGGGATATCGCCCGCCTGGATCAGATGACCCAGATGCCGGCCCGGGGCAGGGCGGGGACCTTCACCAGCGACGGTATCTAGATCGACTGGGTGCCTAAGCGTGCGGCCGGGGCCGACTCGATGAGGATCTCGTTGGTTCGCAGCAACCAGGGCATGAACGGAGGGTCGTAGCGGGCCCAGTGGGGCTCCCCCACAGGCCGAAGCGATTGCTCGGCCATTATGTGCTGAAGTACCAGCAGGTTGGAGTGGAAGCGCCCTTCGGACCAGGTGCCGGAATATCGCCGCACAACCATCTGGCAGGGCGGCAATTCCCGAACGGCTACCTGGGGATCGAGGGGTTCCGGCGCGGTGTCCAGGGTGACGGCGGCGGGAAGGTGGAACTGGATCGTCCAGCGCAATGTCGTGCCGGTATCCGGTTGGGCCGTCTGGANNACGGGGACCGTCATGGCCAGTTTCTGGCCCCCCTTTTCCTGTGCAGTGGAGGTCCTGGGGTTGCTTCGCGGGCCCTTGTTCTTGCCGGCAAGGTAGGCCGCCAGGCGCCGGAAGCCTTTGTTCCCGGCTTCCTCACGGCTCCCGGCGGCCACGGTTTCCACCACGAGGCATGCGGCATAGTCCCGGATCTCGAAACCCGGTCCCCTGCGGAGGACCTTGAAGGTGGGCTTTTCGGCGGCCATGGTGTCACGCTCCTGCGGATGGATCAGTCGTTGTGATGGTGGCCTTCCGACT
>DBME01000120.1:12200-30795 GCA_002298155.1 Holophagaceae bacterium UBA706
TGCCAGGCATTGTAGGATTCGCCCCGGACGACTCTCTGGTTGGACCAGTGGCCCGGTTCATGGCGGTAGCCCTCACCGTCCCGGCGATGGCGGGGCGCGATCCAGCGGACGCCGCGTTGGGGCGGCCGGTCCCAGCGGCCATCCCGCCACGCCCAGCGGTCGCCATCCCGATCCCAGAACCCGCCGATCCAGACGTAGCCGTATCCTGGGTAGGCGGGACGACGCTCGTGGCGCCTGGGGGGCGGCGCATCCGGGTACATCCGCACCTCCAGGGGACCGAACCCGATCCCCACCTGGACCTGGGCGATGGCCGGGGCGCTCGAGAGGGCGGCCAGAACGAGGGGGAAAAATATGAGAAGTGCAGCTTTGCGCACGGGGAACTCCTTAGGGGTGTGGGGGATGGCGGTGGCGAACCCTGGTGGGACCCCATGGTCCTTCCCAGGACTGGCAAGGTCAGGAGTCGCAACAGGCGAGCCAGTTGATAAATTAAAATATTGTATAAATTACATTGCTGGCCAACCGCGGGACCCACCGCGGCCGCTCGTTTTGGATGGCCAAGCCGATCACTTCGGCCGGCCCCTCCGGCCGGAGGCGGACCACCACGCCAAGGGCCCAGGAAAGATATGAATCATAAGGTGGGCTGGATCCCTACACCCCGGCTGTGCACCCACGTATCTCCTTGAAATACCCATGACAAGTGGTCTGGTACGCGTGTTTTAACATGTTTGACCTTCACAATAATTAACTTCCCCGGTTTGGGAACAATCATAAAATTCACTGCATTCCAAGGCTGTCTGTTGAAAATTTCATACCGCATTTTCTCGAAAGGAGAATGATGAAGACTTCACCCCTCTTCCTCTGCGCCCTGTGCGGTGGCCTGCTGGCCGCCGCCACCCTGGCGCCGCTTTCCGCCGCCGGCCCGGCCCCGGCCAAGCGCTACCCCATCAAGGCCTTCTTCGGCAACCCCGAACGCTCCATGTTCCGGGTCTCCCCCGACGGGAAGATGCTGAGCTTCATGGCCCCCTACGAGCACCGCATGAACGTGCACGTGGTGGCCCTGCCCGCCGACGGCAGCGCTCCCGACTTCGCCAAGGCCAAGCGCGTCACCGCGGAGACGGCCCGCGACATCGCCGGCTACTTCTGGAAGGGCAACGGCCACATCCTCTACGTCAAGGACTTCGGCGGCGACGAGAACTTCCACGTGGTGTCCGTGGACGTGGCCTCCGGCGACCTGAAGGACCTCACGCCCTTCCCCAAGATCCAGGCCGGCATCGTGGACGACCTGCGGGATGACGCCGAGAACATCCTCGTCCAGCACAACCAGCGGGTCCCGCAGATCTTCGACGTGTACAAGATCAACGTGAAGACCGGCACCGCCACGCTCGTGGCCCAGAACCCCGGCAACATCACCGGCTGGGTCACCGACCACAAGGGCGTGGTGCGCGCGGCCACCACCACCGACGGCGTCAACAGCAGCCTCCTCTACCGTCCCACCGAGAAGGATCCCTTCGCCACCGTCCTCACCACGGACTTCCGCCAGACGGTGTCGCCGGCGTTCTTCACGTTCGACAACAAGCAGCTGTACGTCCTCTCCAACCGCGGCCGCGACAAGACGGCCTTCGTGATCCTCGATCCCACCAACGGCAAGGAGAGCAAGCCCCTCTTCGAGCACCCCGAGGTCGACCTGAACGGCGTCGACTACTCCCGCAAGCGCAAGGTGATCACCTACGCCGGCTTCGAGACCGCCAAGGCCCAGCGCCACTTCTTCGACAAGGCCACCCAGGCCCGCTACGCCCGCCTCGAGAAGCTCCTCCCCGGTTTCGAGGTCGACATCCAGGCCCAGGACCTCGCCGAGGAGACCTGCATCGTGGCCGCCTACAGCGACCGCACCCCCGGCGCACGGTACATCTACCACGCCAAGACCAACAAGCTGGCCAAGCTGGGCGACATCCTGCCCGAGGTGGACGCCGCCGACATGGCGCCCATGAAGCCCGTGACCTACACGAGCCGGGACGGCCTCACCATCCACGGCTACCTCACGCTGCCCGTGGGCCGCGAAGCCAAGAACCTGCCCGTCATCGTCAATCCCCACGGTGGCCCCTGGGCCCGTGATTCCTGGGGCTTCAACCCCGAGGTGCAGTTCCTGGCCAACCGCGGCTTCGCCGTCTTCCAGACGAACTTCCGGGGTTCCACGGGCTACGGCCGCGCCTTCTGGGAGAAGAGCTTCAAGCAGTGGGGCCGCACCATGCAGGACGACGTCACCGACGGCGTGCAGTGGCTCATCAAGGAAGGCATCGCCGATCCCAAGCGGGTGGGCATCTACGGCGGCAGCTACGGCGGCTACACGACCCTGGCCGGCGTCACCTTCACCCCCGACCTCTACGCCGCCGCCGTGGACTACGTGGGCGTGGCCAACCTCTTCACCTTCATGAAGACCATCCCCCCCTACTGGGCGCCCTTCCTGAAGATGATGCACGAGATGGTCGGCGACCCCGAGAAGGACAAGGACCTGCTCACCGCCGCGTCCCCCGTCTTCCACGTGGACAAGATCAAGACCCCGCTCTTCATCGCCCAGGGCAAGAACGACCCCCGCGTGAACAAGGACGAGTCCGACCAGATGGTCGAGGCCCTGAAGAAGCGCGGCGTCGTGGTGGAGTACATGGTCAAGGACAACGAAGGCCACGGCTTCCACAACGAGGAGAACCGCTACGACTTCTACGGAGCGATGGAAGGGTTCTTCACCAAGCACCTCATGGCCCAGTAGCATCCGGCCAGGCATGACGGCGGCGCCCCGCGGGGGGCGCCGCTTTTGTTTTGGCGTTTACCGGAAATCAGGCCCAAGGCATCCTGGATCCACCTTCAGGGCGCAGCAAGGATGCTGGCAGGCGACATACCCCAGCCTTCTGCCTGCGGAACGTGGTCGAAGGTGGCAAAACGCCGGGCGCCGGCAGCCTGTCCGTCCGCGAAGATCAGGCATTCCATGAGATCCGCACCGCCCTCCTCGAACCGGGCCAAGGCCTGCTGGAGGAGTTCCGGATGGGTCACGGTCACACCTTCGGATTCCATCAGGGTCCGGATGACCCTGACCACATCCCCGCGGGGAATTTTTCGGGCCCGGAGAACCCACGCCATTTCCAGCACCGCGAACACGGACACGATGAGGCCTTGCCCCTGGCTTGCGGCCTCCATCAAGCTTCGGGCCTGGTGAAGCTGCCCGGGATCGTCTCCCAGGGACCCTCGGACGAGGACATTGGTGTCAATGCTTACGGGTTGCATCATCCAGTCCTGATACGGATTCCATGATCGCGGCGTCATCCTCAAGGGACCCCGTGCCGGCTACGCCTTCCAGGGAATGGAAGAATGCGTCGAGCTTCCCTCGAATCGGCCGGATGGTGATGGTGCCGTCCGGTTCAAGGCTTATGAAAAGGGATACCCTGTCGCATCTCCTTTGAGAGGGGTGTGGCCCCAGGTGGTGCATTCTTTATCCCCAAAATCCTGATCATCAGCGGCCAATTTTTTTCTTGGATAGCTTCGGCGCAAGGTGGTTAAGTGACCTGGTTCCGAACAGGCCTCCGTCAGGTCCCTAGGATATCTTTTGGCCGCTGATGGTCAGGATTTTGGGGATAAAGATTGCACCACCTGGGGCCACACCGCCCCTGAGGGGATGTAAACCGTCAAAGCGTCAATCGGCCTCTTCGGGGGCCGACTCTTCTTGCTCCTCGTCCCCCGCCACCTGGATGGGTTGATCCTCGGCGAAGCCTTCCGGGCGCTCCTGGGAAATCGCCTCAAGACGATAGATTCCGTCCCGCAGGGTGAGCGTGAAGAACCAGACCTGGCCCGGCTCTCCCTTCTCTTCATCGGGTTTCGTCCGAAAGATGACCAGGACCTTCCCGGCATCTCCCTTGGCCTCCTGAGCGAGGGTGTAGGTTCCGAAATCGAGCTCGCGAAGGGTGGCGTGGATGCCCTTCAGCTTGTCCCAGGAGGAAGGCTCAGACCATAGGGCCGCCCTTTCGGGCCCCAGGTCCTTCCAGAGGTCGACCGTCTCATCCGGCCTCAGACCCTGCATGGGCTCGGGGATCACCTTGGCTCCATCGAAGGCATAGTGGATCCGCACCTGCCGCCCCCACAGGCCGAGGTCGCTGCTATGGGTCTGGTAGACCACGGCCACGCCGCGCTCGGTGCTTGCCAGGTGGTGAGGGTTTCTGTCGTCGCAGCGGTAGAACCCTTTGGCCTCTTCCAGGATCAGCTCCGGACAGCTCCCATCGGCCCTGAACCTGACGATGGCCCACCGCAGGACGCTCCAGCAGGATGTGCACCAGGGCGGATTGGCGCTTGTCGAAAGGTAGAAGGTCCCATCCGGCCGGGTCGCCGAGAGCTGATACTCCAGGTTTTCCAGGCCGGGGTCGTCCGAGGGGTGGTCGCCGGGTTCCCGGGACCAGGACAGGGTCCAGCCGGCTTGGCCCGCCCGGAAGACATAAAGGGAGGTCGTGGTGCCGCACAGCGTCGGGTATTGGCACGTGACCAGCAGGATGCCGGGGTGACCCTGGGGGCATTCGGCCCTGACCTGCGGAATCGTCCCCAAGTGGACGCCCTTGTCGCTATCGTTCTCGATCTCCGGTGGTGGCGTGCCCCCCAGGACCTTCTGGAGGCGTGAGGTGAGGTCCTGGGGCGTACTTGATACCGGCGCGGAGGCCAGGCTTTCCTCGAGCGCGCGCCGGATGTCGTCACGCAGGGTGACGAGCAGGGGCTCGGCACGCTCTGATAACCGGAGGTCGTCCGGTTCGGCCTGATCGCGCAAGGCCCGGAGCGTCGCAGCCACGCGGTCACGCGGTGCTGCGGATTCCTTCTCGACAGTCTGTGCGCTCGCCGAGATGGCGCCCAGGGAAAGGGACGCGATCAGGGCGAGAAGCCTCAGCTCATTCATAGGAGGTATCCCCCGTGGGACCCCAAGGGTGTTTAAGCCGGCAGGCGCACTTGCAGGCCGCCGTGATGCCGGGCTACAGCCCCAGCAGCTGCCGGGCCTCGGCTTCCATCACGTCCAGCAGCTCGGGGCGCGTGCGGCTCTGCAGGTAGACCTTGAGCTTGGGTTCCGTGCCGCTGGGGCGGAAGGCCGCGAAGGCCCCGGATTCCAGGCGGAACTTCAGCACGTTGGAGGGGTCCATGCGCCGGGCCTTGGCGGGCTGGTCGGGGCGGTCCAGCAGGGGCTCGGTGCGGCCTTCGCCGTTCCAGAGACCGGCCTGGAAGTCCTCCCAGGAGACCACCTTCTCGCCGCCGAACGTCGTCAGGCCGGCTTCGCGGATGCGGGTCATGGCCGCCGCGAACCGCACGGCGCCGCCGGGACGGGGATCCTCGAGGTTGACCAGGCGGTTGTGGAAGGCGCCCACGCGGGCCTTGAGGGCGTCGACGGCCTCGTAGGGGCCCATGCCCTGGGTCTTGTAGTGGCCCACCATCTCGGCGACCACCAGGGAGGCCAGGACGCCGTCCTTGTCGCGCATCTCGCCGGAGAGCTGCATGCCGAAGGACTCCTCGGCGCTGTAGGCGTAGGTCTCGCCGTTGCGGTCGATGATGTCCATGCAGATGGCGATGTTCTTGAAGCCGGTGAGGGTGCGCATGACCTCGAGGCCATGGCTGCGGCCGACCACTTCCAGGAAGTCGGAGGTGACGACGGTGGTCACCAGGACGCCCTTGAGGCCCTTGGTGGTGCAGAGGTAGTCCAGGGTGAGGGCGGCCAGGTCGTTGCCGCTCATGAGCTCCCATTCGCCGTTGTGCGGGGCCACCAGGCCGATGCGGTCGGCATCGGGGTCGTTGGCCAGGATCACGTCGGCCTGGATCCGCATGGCGTCGGCCAGGGGGGCCTTGTAGGCGGCGATCTCCTCGGGGTTGGGCCGGGGGGCGGTGGGGAAGGTGCCGTCCTGCTTGGCCTGGGCCTCGCAGATGTCCAGGGTGAGGCCGGCGCGCTTGAAGAGCTCGGGCACGAAGGCGATGCCCGTGCCGTGGAAGGGCGTGTAGAGGACCTTGGCGGGCTTGAAGCCGGCGGGGTGCGTCATGAGGCTCAGGCCCAGGGCCATGTAGCCTTCCTCGAGCTCCGCGGGGATGGGCTGGATGTTGGCGTCGCCGGCGGCGGGGGGCGGCACGGGGACCAGGGGGAACTCGGCCATGGCGGCTTCGATCTCCGTGTCCCAGGGGGCCACGACCTGGGCGCCCTTGTCGTCATAGGCCTTGTAGCCGTTGTATTCCTTGGGGTTGTGGGAGGCGGTGACGATGATGCCGCAGGCGGTGCCCAGCTTGCGCATGGCATAGCAGAGGAAGGGGGTGGGCAGGGGGCGGTTGCCCAGGAAGACCTGGTAGCCTTCCGCGGCCAGGACGCGGGCCGCTTCGCGGGCGAACACGTCGGACTGCAGGCGGGTGTCGAAGCCCACCAGGGCGGTCTTCGCCTGGGGAGCGCGGGCCTTGGCGACCTTGGCCAGGGCCAGGGTGGTGCGCCGGACATTGGGCTTGTTCATGCGCCGGAGGCCGGCGGCCATGATGCCGCGCAGGCCGCCCGTCCCGAAGGCGAGGGGCTCGAAGAAGCGGTCGTGGAGTTCGGTCTTCGCGGCTTCGTCGCCCTTTTCGGCGGCCTGGACCAGCGGCTCCAGCTCGGCGCGGAGTTCGGGCTCCAGGTGGGGGAAGGCAAGGTAGGTTTTCGCGGCGTCCATGGACATTGATTCCTCTTTTAAACGGATCTATTACCTTAGCACCAGCGGGCGGCTGGCGCTTCTGCTCTTCCTGGCGGGCGGCTCAGCCCACGATCGTCCGCAGGGCCGCCGCCACCTCAAGGTAGCTGTGGCGCGTCATGGGCTTGGTGAAATAGCGTCCCTGCGGGTGCCTAGACCTGGGGGCAAGGTCGGGCCGGCCAGCGTCCCGTGCCAGGGCCGCTGGCGGTTCCCAGCACCATGTCGAGGCAGGGGATCATGGCGGAAGAGGCGTGAATACGGAACCCGCCTTCGACCCTGTCCGTCAGGCCCCGCCCAGGCTCATGTCCGAAAGCAGCAGGCTCAGGCCGGCGCTGCTGCCGTACCAGGTGAGATCGTCGCCCACCGCCGCGATGCGGGTGAGGAAGTCCCGGAGGTTGCCCGCGAAGGTCATGCGGTCCACGCTCTCGGCCAGCTCNNCGCCCACGCTCAGGTCCCCGGAGACCGGGTCCACGGTGTGCAGGCCCATGAGCTCGGTGATGAGCACGCCCTCCCCGGCCATGCGGTGCAGGTCCGCGGCGGGGGTGGCGCCCTTGGCGGGGAAGAGGTTGAAGGTGGTCACGCCGGGGTTGCTGCCGGTGCCCCGGCCCGCGGTGGCGGTGGGCTCGACGCCCATCTCGGCGGCGGTCTTGAGGGTATGGAGGTACATCGCCAGGACGCCGTCCTGGATGAGCACGTTGCGGCGGGTGGGCAGGCCCTCACCGTCCCAGGGCTCGGTGCCGAAGCCGCCCGGGAGGCGCCCGTCGTCCACCAGGGTCAGGAGGGGGGAGGCGATGACCTCCCCGAGCTTGCCCGCGAACAGGCTGCGGCGCTTGAGGACCGCCTCGGCGGAGAGCATGCCGGAGACGATGCCCAGGAGGTCCACGGTCACTTCGGGGTGGAGGACCACGTTGTAGCGTCCGGCGTCGATCTGGGCGGGGTTGAGCTTGCGCTCGCCCTTGCGGGCCGCTTCCCGGCCGATGGCGGCCAGGTCCACGGCGCCGGGGTGCCGGCCCATGTCCCAGTGCCAGGAGGCCTGGCGGTCACCGGCCTCTTCCACGGCCAGCTCGATGGAAGCGGAGCAGGAGGCGGCGAGGTCGAAGGCGCGCACGCCCTTCTGGGTGAGGAGGAGGGAGGCCCCCTCGCCGTCGGCCCAGGACGCTTCGCGCACCGCCACGACCTTGGAGGACGCGGCGCGGGCGTGCGCCTCCAGGTCCAGGGCGCGCTGGATGCGGTCCTCGGGGCTCAGGGCCGAACCCCGGGTGTCATAGCGGGTGGGCAGATCGTCGGTGCCCGACGGATCCGCCTGGCGGATCCAGGGATCCTCGTCCCCCAGGGCGGACAGTTCCCAGGCCTGGGCGAACAGCTCCTGGAAATCCGCGCGCTGCAGGTCGGTGGTGGTGGCGATGCCGGTGCGCACGCCCCGGGACCCGGGGCGGAGGACGCGCACGCCCAGGCCCCCGCGCTTGCTGGTGGTGAGGTCCTCCAGGGCCCCGTTCTGGACCTTGGCGCGGCGGCTGCGGGAGACGCTCACGAAGGCCTCGGCGCCCTGGGCGCCCAGGGCGAGGGCATGGCGGATGCCGGCCTGGAGCTTGTCCTCCAGGGATTCGGTGATGAAGGTGCGGAACGTGGCGGGATCGGACATCAGGGCAGGGCCTCTTTGAGGGCTTTCTGGTGGGCCTGGTACGTCTGGATGTTGTAGCAGACCATGTAGACCTGTTCGGGCATGTCGTTGGCCGACAGGAAGTCGAGGATGGCGCCCACGGCCACCGGGGCGGCCACCTCCAGGGGGATCTGGGGCTGGTTGCCGGAGCCGATGCTGGGGAAGGCCACGGAGCGGATTCCCCGCGCCCGGGCCAGCCGGAGGGCGTTGGTGTAGCAGGAGGCCAGGAGCCTGGCCTCGTCGGAGGACCCTCCCAGCCAGGTGGGGGCCACCGTATGGATGATGAAGGGGGCCGACAGATTGTGCCCGCCGGTGATGCGGGCCTCACCCTCGGGGCAGTCGCCGAGCTCCTGGCATTCCTCCTCCAGGCCGGGTCCCGCCGCGCGGTGGATGGCCACGTGCACGGGTCCCCCCGCCGCCATGGTCTCGTCGGTGGAATTGACCACCGCCTCCGTGCTCATGGCCGTGATGTCGCCCAGCTGCAGCTTCAAGCGCGAGGTCATGGTCGCCCCTAGAGGATGTCGGGAAGAGGTTCGGCGGTCCCGCCCACGACGAGGGCAGGGCAGAGGATCGTGGGCAGCGCGTCGGAGACCGGCACGCCCTGGCCGTCCTTGCCGCAGGTGCCGATGTCGAAGTGGTCCAGGTCGCGCCCGATGCGGGTGAGCTCCTTGAGCACGGTGGGACCGCACCCGGTGAGCGTGGCGTTGCGCACGGGATACTGCACGACGCCCCCCTCCACCCAGTAGCCCTCGGTGACCTGGAAGACGAAGTTGCCGGTGACGGTGTCCACCTGCCCGCCGCCCATGTGCTTGACGAGGAGGCCCTTGTCCAGGTCCTTGAGGATGTCCTGGGCGGCCTCCTGGCCGGGGGCCAGGAAGGTGTTGCGCATGCGGGGGATGGGGATGTGGCGGTAGCTCTCGCGCCGGCCGTTCCCGGTGGGCTCGACGCCCATCTTGCGGGCGGTCTTGCGGGACTGCAGGTAGCTCTTGAGGATGCCGTTCTCGATGAGCACCACTCGCTGGGCGGCGCGGCCCTCGTCGTCGCAGGCCGAGGACCCGCGCTTGTGGGGCAGGGTGCCGTCGTCGATGATGGTCACGCCGTCGGCGGCCACCTTCTGGCCCAGCTTGCCGGAGAAGGCGCTCACCCCGGCCAGGGCCAGGTCGGCCTCGAGGCCGTGGCCGCAGGCTTCGTGGATCATGGTTCCGCCGGCGCTGGAGGCCAGGATCACCGGGAAGGTGCCGGCGGGGGCCGGTCGGGCCTCCAGGGCCTGGATGGCCAGGCGCACCGCCTCGTGGACGGTCTTCTCGACCTCCTGGGAATGGAACAGCTCGAAGCCGCGGGTCTGGCCCAGGGCCTGGTACCCGGTCTGCAGGAGCTCGCCCTCCCCGGCGGTGACGTTCACGCGCAGGACGCTCTGGATGCGGCGGTCCTCGGTGAGGGTGCCGGTCCAGGTGCCGCTCTCGTGCTCGGCGGCGGCGATCCACACGCTTTGGGTGCTGTCCCCGTAACCCACGGCCACCTGGCGCAGGGCGCCGGGCTTGATGGACTCGGCCCGGCGGCGGGCGAGGTAGTCGGCGCGGCGAACCAGGTCCACCTTCTCGGGCAAGGGCACGGCGGCGGGCTCGCGCTCGATGGGGCTGGGCTTGGGCAGGAGCTGCACGTAGAGTTCGGGCACCGCCACGGCGGTTCCGGAACCGGGGGCCGCCAGGGTGCGGGCCGCCTCCAGCAGCTCCTCCAGGGTGGGGGCGATGAGGTCGGCGTACCGGGTTGTCTCGCCGTCCATGAGGCGCAGGCCCACGCCGAAGGTCTCGCCGGCGGCCACGTCCTCCATGCGCCCGTCATCCATGCCCAGGCCGCAGGCGCGCCGGTGCTCCACGAAGGCCTCGGCGTAGTCGCCGCCCCGGGAAAGGAGGGTGGTGAGGACCTGGCGCAGCTGGGCGGGATCGAAGGGGGCCTTCATGGGCGTGCGCCACTTGCGGGCCCGCAGGGCCTTCCAATGGGCCAGCAGGGCCTCCTCGGCCTTGTGCAGGGACTCGTCCAGGTCGCGACCGTCGTTGTGGAAGACGTGGTCGGCGTGCAGGAGCTTCTCGGCCCCGGCGCTCTGGGCGTAGATGCGGTCCATGGCCCGGGCGGTGTCCAGGCCGTCGCGGTCCATGAGGCGCTTGAGGCGCATGTCCTCCGGGGCGTCCACCACCCAGAGGGCGTCGAAGATGTGGGCCTGCCCGCGCTCGACCCAGAGGGCCGCGTCCAGCACGGCGCCCTTGATGCCCGCGGGGAGTTCGGCCAGGAGCTGGGAGAGGCGCTCCTCGATGAGGGGGTGGAGGATCGATTCCAGATGCTCCCGGCGGGAGGGCTCCGAAAAGACCAGCTCGGCCATGCGCTCCCGGTCCAGGGTGCCCCCGGTGGACAGGATGCCCTCGCCGAAGGCCTTCACCAGGGCGGCGAGGCCGGGGGTGCCCGGCTGCACCACTTCCCGGGCCACTTGGTCGGCATTGATCACTTCCCATCCCAGGACCTTCAGGCGCTGGGAGGCATAGGTCTTGCCGGCGGCGATGCCGCCCGTGAGCCCCACGACGGGGTACGGGGCGTCCACCAGGCGATGATTCAACGTTGTCATGTTCAAGACTCCGGGCATGCATTTCATCCGCCCCCGGCGCGGGTTCCGGCCGGAGGGTGGAAGCCATTATGCCTGTTTAGCCCCCGTTGCGCCTGTCCAATTAGGGTGCGGCCGGCGTCGAGGCGCCCGGCATGTGCTCACCGACGTCCGTAGCGCCAGGCATTGAGGGCGAAGCAGGCCGCGTAGAAGACCGTGAACAGGTAGAGGGCGCGCTGGGGACTGCCCGCGTCCACCTGGAGCTTGAAGACCGCCGGCACCAGGAAGCTGCCGTAGGCCGCCACCGCCGAGATCCAGCCCACCGTGGGCGGCGCCATGCCCGGGGCCGTGACGTGGGGGACCATCTGGAAGACGGCCCCGTTGCCCAGCCCCGTGGCCACGAACACCAGCAGGAACAGCCCCAGGAACGGCGGGAAGAACGCCTCCGGCGCCGGGGCCCCCTGGGCCTTGACCACGAAATAGGCCACCCCCAGGGCGCCCGCCCCCATGAGCAGGAAGGAATACTGCACGATGCGCGCCCCCTTCCAGCGATCCGCCATCCACCCGCCCACGGGCCGGAAGAGGCTCCCCACCAGGGGACCCAGCCACGCGTAGGCCATGGCCCGGGGCGCGTGGGTGTTCACGAGCCCTCCGGGAAGCCTCCCGAAGACCACGTTGATGAGGAGGGGCAGGGCCCCGCTGAAGCCGATGAAGCTTCCGAAGGTGCCCAGGTAGAGGACCGTCAGGCTCCAGGTGTCCTGGGCCCGGAAGAGGGTGAACTGCTGGGCGATGCGCGTGCTCACCCGGCCCGGGATCAGGCGCAGCAGCCCCAGGGATAGGACTACGGTGAGGAGCAGGACCCCCACTTGGGCGGCGAGCCCCAGCTTGAATTTGAGGAGCAGCAGGACCCCCACCGCCGTGACCGCCAGGCCCAGGAGGTGCAGGCCCAGGATGCGCAGCAAGGCGGGCACCAGGGGCGCGGCGTCCTGGCCCGGCAGGTTGTCCATGAACACCCAGGCCAGCACGGCGAGGACGGCCAGCACCGGCACCCACACCAGGGCGCCGTTGGCCAGGTACAGGGAGGTCCCGGCGCGGGGCGCGCCGCCCAGGGCCCCGAACATGGAGACGCCGATCACCGCGGGGATCACCAGCTGCATGACGCTGACGCCCAGGTTGCCAAGGCCTCCGTTGAGGCCGAGGGCCGTGCCTGCGAGGCGCTTGGGGAAGAAGCCGGGGATGTTGGCCATGCTGGAGGCGAAGTTGCCGCCGCCGATGCCGGAAAGGGCCGCCAGGACCGCGAAGGTGGAATAGGGCGTGGCCGGATTCCGCAGGGCCAGGCCCGCCCCCAGGGCGGGGACGATGAGCAGGGCGGTGGTGACGGCCACGGTGTTCCGGCCCCCCGCCAGGGGCACCAGGAAGGCGCTGGGGATGCGCAGGGTGGCTCCGGAGAGCCCGGCGATGCTGATGAGCGTGAAGAGCTGGGCCGGGGTGAAGGGGAAGCCCGCGTCCTTCATGCGCACCGCCAGGATGCTCCAGAACATCCACACGGAGAAGGCCCCCAGCAGGGCCGGGATGGACACGGCGAGGTTGCGCCAGGCGACGGATTTCCCGCCGCCTTCCCAGGCGGTGGCGTCCTCGGGGTTCCAGGGGGCGGCTTCGGGCATGGGGTACTCCTAGTCCAGGTGGGGGGCCTTGAAGGCCAGATAGAGGGCGATGGCGGTGAGGAGGACGGACACGGCCAGGGCCCCGGGGGCCATGGCGCGCTGGCCGTCCAGGACGGCGCCCAGCACCGTCTCGAAGAGGTAGGCCTGGATGAGGACCAGGAGGAGGATGACCGCCAGGGCGGCTCCGGTGAAGGTGGCCTTCCTCATGCCGCGCCTCCGGGCTTGGGCAGGTCGCCCCGCACCCACACCTCGCCGTCCACGACGTCCACGGCCAGGGCGGACAGGGGACGGGTGGGAGGTCCCTGGGTGGGGAACCCCTGCTCCACGTCGAAGCGTCCGTTGTGGCAGGGGCACTCCAGGCCCCGGCCGTCCCAGCGCACCGCGCAGCCCAGGTGGGTGCAGGTCTGCCGGTAGGCCTTCCAGGCCCCCTGGGGGGTGTGCACGAGGATGCACCGGTCCTGGGCGTCCCGGAAGGTGAAGAGGAAGCTGTTGCCCGGCGTCACGTCGTCGGCCCGGCAGATGCGCAGGGCGTCGGGGGGCGTCTGGGACGCGGGGGCGGGGGCCCCGTCCAGGGGCTTGGTGCGCAGGGCCAGGTAGCCGATGCCGCCGGTGAATCCGGCCGATACCAGGGCCAGGAAGCGCGCGAACTCCCGCCGGGAGAGGCGGCTCTCCTCGGCGAGGTCCACGGGGAAGAGGGATTTCCAGCCGGCCATCAGAAGCCTCCGTCCAGCAGCAGGGCCGCGTCCAGGTGCAGGGGGGTCTCCGGGTCGGGGACCATGACCGCGTTGCGGGTGCGGACGAGCAGCTCCCCCACCTGGAACTCCCGGAGGGGCCTGGAGCCGCGCATGGCCGCCACCTCGTGCCGCGGCGCGAAGAGCAGCGCCTGGCTGGGGCACACCGTGGCGCACATGGGCTTGAGGCCCACGGAGGACCGGTCGTAGCAGAGGTCGCACTTGAGCATCTGCTCCAGCCCCGGCAGCACCAGGGGCACGCCGAAGGGGCAGCTCATCTCGCAGTTGCCGCAGGCCACGCAGCGCGGCTTCTGGCTGGCGTGGACCACGCCGTCCTCGGTGCGCTTGATGGCGTCGGCGGGGCAGGACATGGCGCAGACGGGGTCCTCGCAGTGCATGCACACCGTGGGTCCGGTCTGGGTCGAGGCGCTGCGGTCCAGCTCGTCCAGGTGGATCATGGAATGGCCCCGGTGCGTGCCGCATTCCGCGCAGGCCGCCACGCAGGAGCGGCAGCCGATGCAGCGCTGGGGATCGATGAAGAAGCCGTATTCCTCCGAGACCATCACATCACCCGCTCGGGAAGGAGCGCGGCGGCCGCGGCCATGCGGCGCAGCTCCAGCAGCTCGGGGGGAAGGCGGTCCGGGGTGGTGGGCGTCAGGCGGCAGGCGCTCACCTTGAACTCGGGAATGCGGCTCACGGGGTCCAGGTGGCGGGCCGTGAGGCGGTTGGCCCCCAGGTCGCCGCCCCAGTGGTAGGGGATGAACACCGTGTCCGGGCGGATGGTGGCCACCACCTTGGCCGGCAGGACAAGGGTGCCCCGGCGCGTCGTGACCTCCACGGCGTCCCCGTCCTTGATGCCCCGGGCCTCGGCCATGCGGGGGTGGATCTCCACGTAGGGGTGGGGGCACTGCTGGACCAGGAAGCCGATGCGCCGGGTCTGGGTGCCCGACAGGTAGTGGAAGACCACGCGCCCGGTGGTGAGCCACACGGGGTAGTCCGCGTCCACCACCTCCATGGGGGGCCGGTAGGGCGTGGGGATGAACTTCGCGCGGCCGTCGGGGTGGAAGAACGTCCCGCCTTCGAAGAGCCGCGGGGTTCCCGGGTGGTCCTCGGTGGGGCAGGGCCAGAAGACGCCCATCTGGCGCTCGATCTTCGCGTAGGTGATGCCGCCGTAGTCCGCGGTGCCGCCGCTGGAGGCTCTGCGCAGCTCCTGGAAGATCGCCTCAGGCGAGGTGAAGTGGTCGAAGAACCGCCCCCGTCCCAGCCGCCGGGCCAGTTCCACGAAGATCTCCCAGTCCGTGCGGGCGTCCCCGGGCGGGTCCACGGCCTTGCGGATGCGCACCACCCGCCCCTCGGCGGTGGTGGTGGTGCCCTCGTCCTCCTCGTGCAGCGCGGAAGGCAGCACCACGTCCGCGTGCTGCGCCGTCTCCGACAGGAAGAAGTCCAGCGACACGAAGAACTCCAGCTTCTCCAGGGCCTCGCGGGTGTAGGTGCTGTCCGGCAGGCTCACCAGGGGGTTGAAGCACAGGCACAGCAGGCCCTTGATGCGGCCCTCGTGGATCTCCTCCATGATCTCCTGGGCCGAGAGGCCCTTGCCGGGCAGCTCCTCGTCCGTGCAGCCCCACACGTCGCAGATGTGGCGGCGGTGCTCGGGATTCTCGATGTCGCGGTTGCCGGGGAGCTGGTCGCACTTGTGGCCGTGCTCGCGGCCGCCCTGGCCGTTGCCCTGGCCCGTGATGGTGGCGTAGCCGCAGCCCGGCCTGCCGATGCGGCCCGTGGCCAGGACGATGTTGATGCAGGAATTGACGTTCTCCACGCCCTTGGACTGGTGTTCGATGCCCCGGGCGTGGAGGAGGAAGGAGGTCCTGGCCTCGCCCCACATGCGGGCGGCGCGTTCGATGGCGGCCACGGGCAGGCCCGTGACGGAGGCGGTCCATTCCGGCGTGCAGTCCCTTGCGGCCTCAAGCGCGGCTTCGAAGCCGTTGGTGTGGTCCCGTACGAAGTCCCGGTCCACCAGGCCCCATTTGTCCAGGAGGTGCAGGATGCCGTTGGTGAGGGCGGCGTCCGTGCCGGGCTTCAGGGGCAGGGCCAGGTCGGCGGTGCGGGCAAGGGGGGTGATGCGGGGGTCGACGACGATGAGCTTGGCGCCCCGGTCCCGGGCGCGCCAGATGTAGTCGGTGGTGATGGGGGCGCACTCGGCCACGTTGGCGCCCGAAACCCAGATGACGTCGGCCAGTTCGATGTCGGCCCAGGCGTTGGCGGCGCGGTCCACGCCGAAGGCCTTCTTGTTGCCGGCGCCGGCGCTCACCATGCACAGGCGCCCGTTGTAGTCGAGGTTGCGGGTGCCCAGGGCCAGGCGCGCGAACTTGCCGGCCAGGTAGCTCTTCTCGTTGGTGAGGCTCACGCCGCTGAGCATGGCGAAGGCATCCTTGCCGTACGTCGCCTGCACGGCCTGGATCCCCGCCACGGTGCGCTCCATGGCCGCGTCCCAGGCCAGGGGCTCGAAGCCCGCGTCGGTGCGGCCCAGGGCCTGGGTGAGCCGGTCGGGGTGGCTGCCCTGGAGGTAGCGCTTGACGCCCTTGGGGCAGAGCTTGCCCTTGTTGAAGGGGAAGTCCTCCCAGGGCTCGAAGCCCACCACCTTGTTGCCGGCGACCTTGAGCTTGATGCCGCACTGCTGGCCGCAGAAGCAGCAGTGGGTGGAGACGAGCTTGTCCGGGGCGGGCTCGGCGTCCCAGCCCCCCGGAGGGGCGAGGTTGAGGTGGGGACCGAACTGGGCCCGGAGTGCAGCGGCATTGGTGGGCACGTGCGCCATGGTCAGCTCCGGAAACTGATGGGGTCGGCGAGGGGTTCCACCGGCAGGGGAACCTCCGCGAAGGGATCGAAGGCGCCATGCAGCCGCAAGCTCTGGGCGCCCATGACCAGGCGCCGGCGGCACCGGGGGCAGAGGTCCAGGTGGTGGATCCCGCCCGGGTGGCGGGCACCGTCGAGTCCCAGCTCCAGCCAGAGCCGCTCCAGGTCCCGGCGGTGGTTGGGGCGGATGAAGGGGGTGGCGCAGGTGCGGCAGGGCAGGAGGCCCTGGGCGTCGCCCTCGGCCTTGTACAGGGAGACGCCGGCCTGGGCCGGGCGCTGCACGATGTGGAAGAGCTTCCCGAAGGGCAGGAAGAGCAGCAGGAGGATCACCGTCAGCTCGTGCAGGAAGGCCAGGGTCCCGAAGTTGCGCCCCTGGAGCCAGGTCTCGGAAGCCGTGAGCAGCAGGCCCGTGGCGGACACGGCGATGAGCAGGAGCAGCGGCAGGATGTCCAGGTCGAAGCGCTGGGTGGCCGCGTCGCCCTCGTCCGTGGAGCGCCGCAGGAAGGCCAGGACGCACCCCGCGATGACCATGAGGGCCGCCAGGTCCAGGATGTGGAAGGCGATGAAGGCCGTGGCCGAGCCCAGGGGGAAGCTTCCCGCGGGCATGCCGAAGAGCCAGGCCTGGTAACGGTCCGCATTGGCCCCGTCGCTGGTGAACCGCACCCACCCGAAGACCAGCGGGAAGGTCACCGAGAAGGCCAGGAGGCAGCCCCAAGCCAGGCAGGCATGCGCGCCCCAACGCTTGATGGATCGTTTGCCGATGAAGCGTTGGAGGAACAGCTGGTCCAGGAGCTTGAGGCCCACGCGGGGCAGGGCGCGCAGTCCGCGCACCGAGAGGAACGTGCGCAGTGTCCACCGCCAGTACATGGCCGTGGCGGGCCGCTCCAGCCAGGTGAAGTAGCGGTAGGCCACCCCGAAGCAGGCGAAGAGCGATGCGATGAGGTAGCCCAGCAGGGCCGGGTCGAGCCACCGGCCGCCCCCGTTCCCCAGGGCCACCAGCCCACCGAGCGCCAGGGTGGCCAAGGCCGCCCGCGCCAGGGGACGCGGTTCCAGCTCAAGCCGGCTCAATGGATTCATGGTCGCCTCACCCGCGGACGGACCTTCCGCATGAATAAGGGTGGGGTCGTCCGGGTGGGCGCACCTTGACGTGGATCAAGACGGGTAACGAAGGTGATTCCCGGCAAGGTTGCCTTGCGCGTGGTTACATATGTACCCACATTTCTGCCGGGGGCCGAACCATGAACTCTTCCACTCCGGAAAAACCTGCTTTTCGAACAAAGGTAATCAAAGACGGAAATTCCGTTGCCGTTCGCATACCTGCCTCCTTGGGCTTGAAGCCTGGCGAGGTGATAGAGGTGGAGATCCACAGGATTGATATTTGGCCTGAGGGGTTTTTCGATCTTGAGCCGAGTCCGGATTTCCCCTTCCCTGCCAGGACAAACCCCAAGGTGCGTGAAGCCAGGAAGCGGAAATTATTTGGCGGCGAAGGCAGCGGCGAATGACTTCCTTCCTCTTCGATACGAATTTCTGCATCCATTTCCTTCGCGGCAAGGCGTGGGCGCGTTCCGCCCTTGCCAAGGTCAATGTCCTTGAAGCCTCGCTATCCGTAATCACCCTTGGCGAACTTTATGAGGGCGCCCATCGATCCTCGTCCCCCATCAAGGAATTGGCCAAGGTTGAGGCCTTTTTTGAACCCTTCAGGATTCTTCCCTTTGGTCGCGACGAGGCCAAAGTCTGGGGACTCATCGAGGCTCGTCTCAGGAGGGATGGGCTTGCCATTGAAGCCGAGGACAGCATGATCGCGGCGACAGCCCAGTGGAACGGACTCACTCTCGTCACAGGCAACATCAAACATTTTGCCAGGGTCAGGGGGCTGAAGGTCGTGGATTGGGAAGCACATCCACCCAAGCCGAGCGCCTTTTGAGGCTTTGTTTAAGGGTTTCCACTCAGGGGGGTGGCCCTTGATGGTGCAGTCTTTATCCCCCCAATCCCATCCATCAGCGGCCAATCTTTCTGCAGGGATGCTTCGGCGCAAAGTGGTTAGTGGCCCTGGGTTCCAACCACGGTTCCGTCGGATCCCGAGGGTGTTTTTTGGCCGCTGATGGATGGGATCTAGGGGATAAAGATCGAACCACTAGCCAAAGAATGATGGGCGCCAGGAATCTGTGACACTTCGTCATTGAATCCCCCCTACGCTTGGCCTGCTCCCACCTCGTTCTCAGGTCACCTGTCCCCGCCCAAGGCGCCGCATCGGTTCGGCATCAGGGCTTCTGGAGGCCCCATGCCCGCGTTCGGCTGGATGATTCCCCTCATGCTCCTCGTCACCCCGTCCCTGGTTGCGGCGCCAGCGGATCCCCCCCGCCCGCCCTCCGCCATGCAGGTGA
>DBME01000235.1 GCA_002298155.1 Holophagaceae bacterium UBA706
GATTCCGGAACTGGTGCGGCCGTCCCCGGGGCACGGAGATCCCCTCCCCCGCGCCAAGCGCATGCTCCTCGCCGTCCAGCTCCATCACCGCCCGCCCCGCGAGGATGTAGAAGAACTGCTGGGCCTGGTCGTGGAGATGCCGCCGCTCGGAACCTCCGGGCGGGACACGCTCCTGGATGACGTGGAGGGCGGGGTCCTTGAGCAGGTTCCAGCCGTCGCAGACCTCCCCCCAGGCGTAGTGCTCGGCGTTGTGGACGGAAATGGAACTCATGCGGGACTCCCCCGTGCGGATGACTGGCCCATGGTGCCAGGACTCCGGCCACGGGTGACTTCTTTGCCAGGCCGTCTTGCCAGGAAATTCAGCGATCCTATATTAATTGTTAATTTTTAAGGCGAACTCATGCCGCTTTTTTCAAGATCCTCCCGCGTCCTTCCCGTTTCCCAGGCCCTCCGCCAGTCGGTCGCCGTCCTGGGCGCCATCATCGGCCTCACCTTGGCCTTGGCGTGCGGCGGTGGGGGTGGTGGCGGGAGCGACAGCGGCGGCACGGCCAATCCGCCCACCATCACCGGCATCCAGCCCGCCAGCGGTCCGGTTGGCAGCAAGGTCACCATCACCGGCTCGAACCTTGCGCTCACATCCGAGGTCTCCTTCTCCCCCGGCATCCCCACCAGCTTCGTGGCCGAGTACAGCCAGGTCGTCGTGATGGTCCCACCGGGGGCATCCACTGGCCCCATCCAGGTCACGGCCAACGGCAAGAAGCTGCCGACCCCCGAATTCAAAATCACAGCCCAGCCCGACCTCACCGGCCCCACCATCGAAGCCTTCGCCCCATCCACGGCACCCGCCTATGCCCAGGTGAACATAACGGGAACCGGCTTCACGGGATCCGGAGGCGACGGCACCACGACGGTGGCCTTCGGCGGCGTCAACAGTCCCAAGGTCGTGGTCGAAAGCGATACCGAGATCTTCGCGGCCGTGCCCCCCGCGGCGCCCAACGGCGTCATCACGGTCACCACCGCGTTCGGATCCATCGACTCCAAGGACACGTTCACCGTGGATCCCGCCCCCCCGGCGGCGGTCTCCGTCTCCCTGCTCCAGCCCACCACGGGCCCGGTGGGAACCGTCCTGAAGCTCACCGGTTCGGGCTTCTTCTCCCTGTCTGGCGTGACCATGGGGGGCATCAAGGCCGACTTCACCGCCGACAGCGACACGTCCCTGCGCGTGACGGTTCCCACCGGCGCCGCGACGGGAGCCCTGACCCTGACCAGCGTCACGGGCGGCACGGCCTCCACCACACCCTTCACCGTCACCACCGGCACCGCCAACAAGGCCACCATCCTCACCGTGGAGCCCCTCACCGCCACGCCCGGTTCGAAGCTGATCCTCAAGGGGACCAACTTCTTCACCGTCAATTCCGCCACGGTGGGCGGGGTCAGGGTGGAATGCTATGTCCTCTCGGACAACCTGATCAGCATCTGGCTCCCGAACAAGGGGGCCAAGTCCGGGCCCGTCGTCCTGGCCACCTCCGTGGGGCCGGTGACCTACTCCCAGGACTTCACCCTGGATCTACCCAAGCCGTCCGTGTCCTACTTCACCCCCGATGCCGGCCCCGCGGGCACGACGGTCACCATCTATGGCATCAACCTCGGTGACGCCACCTCGGTGAAGTTCGGCACCCTCAACGCCAAGATCGTGGCGCGGGGCTATTCCTACATCGACGCCTTGGCGCCCGCCCTCACCGCGGACAGCCGCATCACCGTGACGACCCCCGGAGGCGAGACCACCAGCAACGCCTTCTTCAAGCTCCAGGCCTCGAACACCACCCAGGACATGCGCATCCAGGGGATGTACCTCACCCAGGCCGTCCAGGACCTCGGCAACTCCGTGCCCCTGGTGTCCGGCCGGGACGCGCGGGCACGGGTCTTCGTGACATCGAACAACTACTTCAACTCCCTCAAGCCCACCGTCCGGGTCACCATCGCCGACACCGCGGGCGCCGTGCTCATGACCAAGGACATCCCGTCCCCCGGCACCTCGTTGCCCACGAAGATCAACGAGGTCGATCCCGACAAGTCCTGGGAGGTGACCATCCCCGGCAACCTCATCAAGACGGGCAACACCTTCCAGGCCAAGATCCTCCCCGCCGCCGGCGAGGCCAACCTGGATCCCAACGACGACAGCTACCCCGCCGGCGGCGGCGCCAAGGCCATGAACGTCGTGGATGTCGCACCCATCGGCATCACCCTCATCCCCGTGAACTGGGGCGGGCACACGGGCTACGTCACCGACGGCAACCGCACCCCCGAAAGCTGGATCGCCCTCGTCCGCAAGATCTACCCCTTCCGGGACATCGATCTCAAGGTGGCGCCGGTCTTCACGTTCAACCAGCCCCAGAATCCCGACGACATCATGACCTACGTGAACCTGCGCAACACCCTTGAAGCCGAGGNNCCGAGCGCCTCAAGACCGATCCAAAGAACCGCCGCTACTGGTATGCCGTGTGCTCCCTCGGCGAGGGGGTCACAGGGACCGTCACCGGGCTGGGCGACATCAACGACGTCCCCGCCAGCAACCTCAAGCGCACCGCCATGGGCTGGGACGGGACAAGGATCCTCTCGACCTACAAGTACAACGACACTCTGGCCCACGAACTGGGACACCTCCTGCGCCGCCTCCACGCCCCCTGCGGCGCCTCCTTCGCCGATCCCGACTACCCCTATTTCAACGCCTACCTGGGCGCCACCGGCTACGATCTCGCAACCAACAAGGCCATCCACCCCACCGTGAACACGGACATCATGAGCTACTGCCCGCCCCGGTGGATCAGCGACTACCACTACAAGTTGGTCCTGCGCGACCGGGCCTGGGAAGTGGGCATGCCCATGCCGCTGGAAGCCACCCCCCAGCCGGGCCTCCTGGTGTGGGGAACCATCCAGGGCGGCCAGGCCACGCTGCAGCCCGCCATCGAGGTGCCCGACATCTCGGACCAGCCCATGCCGGGGCCCTACACGCTGATTTTCCGGGACGCCAGTGGCGCCACCCTCCAGGAGATCCCCTTCACCGCCAGCGTCGACCCCGACCTGCCCCAGGGCGCCGACATCCGCAGCTTCTGCTTCGCCGTACCCTACCCCGCCGCCATCAAGGACGCCACCGCCTCCATCGTGGTGACCGAGACCCAGGACGTGGCCCAGGGCGCCACCGCGCCGCGGAAGGTCCTGGCGCTCACCCAGGCTGCGCCCGCGGCCCTTCCCCGCGACCCGGTCGCCGTCCCCTGGGGCCCCGGCGTGGTCCACCTCAGCTGGGACGCCTCCACCCATCCCCTGGTGATGGTGGCCGACGCCGCCACCGGCCAGCCCATCGGAACGGTGACGGGCGGTTCGGCGGACCTGGTCACGGACGCCAAGGAGCTCCTGCTGGACCTGTCCTCGGGCATCCGGAGCATCCAGGTGAAGGTGAAGGTCGGGCCCTAGCTAGTCCGGCATCCCCTCCACGATGACCGGATCGCTCTGCTCCTGCAGGTGCGGCGTCCCCGTGAAATCGATGAAGTGACCTGACCGCTTCGCCTTGGTCTCCAGGTAGAAGCGGTTGTGGTCGTTGGGGGGCAGCAGGTGGGGCAGGCGCTTGCTGACGTTGATCCCGTACTTCTTCAGCTGCTCCACCTTGGAGGGGTTGTTGGTCATGAGCTGGATGGAGCCGATGCCCAGGCTCGCCAGCATGTGCGCGGCCACGGCGTAGTCGCGCTCGTCGTCCCGGAACCCCAGGGCCAGGTTGGCCTCCACGGTGTCCAGGCCGCGGTCCTGCAGGGCGTAGGCGCGGATCTTGTTGGCCAGGCCGATGCCGCGGCCCTCCTGGCGCAGGTAGAGCACCACGCCGCGCTCGGCCTCGCCGATGCGCTTCAGGGCGGTCTCCAGCTGGTCCCGGCAGTCGCAGCGCAGGGAACCCACCACGTCGCCCGTGAGGCACTCGGAATGCATGCGCGTGGGCACCTCCTCGGCGCCCACCACGTCCCCGTGGACGATGGCGATGTGGTCCTTCTGGTCGCGGTTGTTCCAGAAGGCCACGATGCGGAAGTCGCCGAAGCGGCTGGGGAGCTTGGCGACGGCGACGATGCGCACGCAGACATGGTCGGCCCCGAAGCCTTTGCACTCGTGGTCCCGGTCCCGCTCCACCAGGTCGTTCAGTTTGGAATCCATGGTGCTCACACGTGCTCCTTCTGCAACAGGCGCTCTGCCGCCCGGGTGCCGGAAAGCCAGGCCGCCTGCACGCCTCCCCCCGGTGAAAAGACATCCCCCACCAGGCTCAACCGCTGGCCGTGGGGGAAGGTGATCTGGACGGGCTGGGCCAACTCGCTGGCCGCATCCACGCGGGCATGGCGCCAGCGGTGGGCGTAGGTCCACAGGGGCGTGCCGGCCCAGTCCCCCAGGAACGGGGCGGCCTCGGCCAGGAGGTCCGCGGACCACTGCTCCGGCGGCGTCTCCAGGCGTTCCCGGGACCACCGGGGCCGGGCCTGGATGACGTAGACCCGGAAGAGAGGCTCGATGCGCTTGGCGGAGTCCTGGGCCACGAGCTGCAGGACGTCGGAGCCCTCGGGGTAGAGGATGTCCCAGGGGGGCACGGGGGCCTCCAGGGGATAGGCCGCGATGAGGGCGAGGCAGGGCACGCTGGAGAAGAGGTCCAGCAGCGCCTGGACCCCGGCGGCCTCCGGGCCGTCCGGGAGGGAGCGCAGCAGCTTGCGGGTCTCCTCCAGCGCCAGGGCCAGCACCAGGTCCCGGCAGCGCACCTGGGCGCCGTCGGCGGTGGTGAGGGAGAACCCCTCCTCCGCCAGGGCCAGGCGGGTCACCTCGGTTTCGAGGCGGATGTCGAGGCCGGCGGCGAGGTGGCGGGGGAAGGCCTTGACGCCGTCGGGGAAGGCCATGCGCCGGGTTTCCGGATCCAGGGCCCCGGGCTGGCATGGGACGCCCCTGCCCTCCACGGCGCGGGGCCAACGGGGTCCCCCCCCGCCCACCTCCGCCAGGGCGGCCAGGAAGGCCGGATGGTGCCCGTGCAGGAAGAGCGGCCCGAAGTCCACCGGCTGCCCCTGGAAGCGCCGGGTGGCGCAGCGGCCCCCCAGGCCCCGGGCCCGGTCCAGGACCAGCGCCTGCCGCCCGGCCCCGTGAAGCCCGGCCGCACATTGGAGGCCGGC
>DBME01000237.1:0-5863 GCA_002298155.1 Holophagaceae bacterium UBA706
GCCGCGCTGCCCCCCGAAACGCCCAGGCGCGGGCTGGGGCAATCCCCCAGGGCCGCGCACAGCAGCCCGGCGGCGGCCTCGAGGGGAGCCGTGGAAACCAGGAGACGCGGTCTACCCATGGGACCAGCCCCCTTCGCAGCCGTGGAAGAGGCGGTCCGCTTCCGGCGGTCCCCAGGTGCCCGCCGCGTAGTCCCGCACGGGCTGTCCGGGGATGGCGTCCACGGCGGCCCAGGCGGCCTCCACCTCGTCGTTCCGCAGGAAGAGCGTGGGGTCTCCGTTCATGGCGTCCAGAAGAAGCCGCTCATAGGCCGGCGCGGTCTGGCCGCCGAAGCGGTCCTTGTAGTCGAAGGCGAGTTGCGCAGGGACCATGGTCATGCCGGGTCCGGGAGCCTTGACCCCGAACCCCAGCGACACCGTCTCCCGGGGCTGCAGGGAGAGGGTGAGCTGGTTGGGGCGCAGGGCGCAGGCCAGGCCATCCGCCAGGACCTCGGTCCCGGGGGCGTCGGAGAGCTGGATGGGGGGCACCCGGAACTGCACCTTCACTTCCGTGAAACGCTTGGGCAGGCGCTTGCCGTGGCGGAGGAGGAAGGGGACGCCCGCCCAGCGCCAGTTCTCCAGTTCCGCCCGCAGGGCCACGAAGGTCTCCGTGGTGGAGCCCGCCGGCACTCCCTCTTCCTCGAGGTAGCCCTGGACGGCCTGACCGCCCACGTTCCCGGCGGTGTAGCGGCCCCGCACGCAGGCGTCGCCGGAGGGGATGCGCAGGCTCTTGAGGACGGCCACCTTCTGGTCCCGGATGGTCTCCGGGCGCAGGGAGGAGGGCGGCTCCATGGCGATCAGCGCCAGGAGCTGCAGCATGTGGTTCTGCACCATGTCCCGCATGGCGCCCACGGCGTCGTAGTAGCCCGCCCTGCCCCGCTCCACGCCCAGCTCCTCCGCCACCGTGATCTGGACCAGCTCGATGTGCTGGCGGTTCCACAGGGGCTCGAAGATGGTGTTGTTGAACCGGAAGGCGAAGAGGTTCTGCACCGTCTCCTTGCCCAGGTAGTGGTCGATGCGGAAGATCTGGTCCTCCCGCAAAAGGCTCTGCAGGGTGCGGTTCAGGGCCCGGGCCGAGGCGAGGTCGTGGCCGAAGGGCTTCTCGATCACCACGCGGCGCCACGGGGCCCCGTTCTCCTGGGCCAGCAGGCCCCCCCGGGCCAGGTTCTCCATGGCCGGCAGGAAGAGCCCTGGTTTCAGGGCGAGGTAGAAGAGACGTCCCGCCCCGGCGCCCCCGGGGAGGGCCTCCAGCTGGTGACCCAAGGGTGTGAGATCCTCCCCCGCATCGCCCTGGAGGTAATGGACCCGCTCGGCGAAGCCGTCGAAGGCCTGCCGGTCCTCCTCAGGCAGTTCGGCCCGCAGCTGCGCCCGGAAGGCTTCGTGGGACAGGGGCCTCCGTGCCACGCCCACCAGCCGGAAGGGCTCGGTGCACCGGCCGGCCAGGCTCAGGAGGGCCGGCACCAGCTTGCGGGCGGTGAGGTCCCCGCTGGCGCCGAGAATGACGATCTGAAGGGGAATGCCCATGGGTCACCTGATGGAAAACTATAGCGCACAGGGGTTGCCAGCACGGTGATGCCTTCAAGGCCAGGGCTTGGCAAAAACAGACATTCGCTTCGCGCGGGACACCCGGTCCCTTTCACTATGGGGCCGTGACCTTTCCAAAATGAAAGGGGGCTTGGCCGCCCAGCGAACCTAAGCCAAGGCGCGGGACCACCGGGACCCCATGGCACAGATCATGCTGAATGCCCGGATGAGCGTTGCCCTGCCTTGTCCAACCCGGTGCCCTGGGGCGCCCCGTCGAAGGAGTAACAATGATCCGCGATCTCTTCCTGCCCACCACCCTGGGCGGCCTTGAGCTCAAGAACCGCATCGTCATGTCCCCGATGACGCGGAACCGTTCCTTCGGCAACATCCCTCCCCCCTTCGCCGCACGCTATTACGGCCAGCGGGCCAGCGCCGGNNCATCGTGACGGAGGGGACCTCGCCTTCCCCCAACGGCCTGGGCTACGCGCGGGTTCCCGGCCTGTTCAACGATCAGCAGCTCGCCGCCTGGAGCGGTGTGACCGAGGCCGTGCAACGGGAAGGGGGGCGCATCTACCTCCAGCTCATGCACACCGGCCGGATCGGCCATCCCGCCAACCTGCCCCCCGGGGCCGAACTCCTAGGCCCCATGGCCGAAGCTGCCGCCGGCGAGGTGTTCACGGACACGGTCGGCATGCAGCCCTACCCGGCCCCCAGAGCCATGACGGACGGGGATGTGCGCGCCGCGATCGTGGAGTACGTAAGGGCTTCCAACCTCGCCCGGGACGCGGGCTTCGACGGCGTGGAACTGCATGCGGCCAATGGGTACCTTTTCGAGCAGTTCCTCAACCCCCGCATCAACCGGCGCATGGACCGCTGGGGCTGCGACCGGGAGGGCCGCGCCGGACTGCTGCTGGAAACCGCGCGGGCCGTGGCCAAGGCCATCGGCCCGTCGCGCCTCGGCGTGCGCCTCAGCCCGCACGGCGTCTTCAACGACATGCCGCCCTACCCGGAGGTCCAGGACGACTATGCGTGGCTCGCGGCCCAGCTCGCCGGCCTGGATCTGGCCTACCTCCACCTGGTCGACCACAGTTCCATGGGGGCGCCCGCCGTCCCGGACGCGACCAGGGACGCCATCCGCCAGGCCTTCCCGGGCACGCTGATCCTTTCGGGCGGCTACGACCGGGCCCGGGCCGAAGCGGACCTGGCCTCGGGGAAGGCGGACCTCATCGCGTTCGGACGCCCCTTCATCGCCAACCCGGACCTGCCGGCGCGCCTTCGCGAAGGCCAGCCCCTGGCGATCCCGGATCCCGCCACGTTCTATACGCCCGGGGAGGCGGGGTACGACGACTATCCTTTAGCCACTGCGGCCGTCCTTGGAAGATGATCCGAAAGCGGATCCCGGGCATGTCCTCGCCGTACGTTTCGATGTGACGTCTGTTTTCAACGAGGCTGGGCATGGTCAGGTCACCCCGTTTTCAGAAAGAACGTCCGCCCAGGGGGGAGCCATGGGCCGGGTCAATCATCCAACGGTGCGCCACAGAAGGCGCAACGCAAGGGTTCCGAGCCTTCCAGGGTCGAGGGATCCTGCTCACGCCATCCGGCCATCGCCTCGGAGGGGGAACGCAGGGCACAGGCATCGCATACGGCCTGGCAGGAGCAATCGGGTGTACGGAAGCAGCGCATGGGGTCCCCCCGGGACACGGATGCAATTGCAAGATTCGTACTCAACCCAAAACCGGACTGGAATCATGACCTGTATCGAACTTGCGAATCAGGGACGGGATAAAGGTCATCCGACGGAACCTCCAGGGGCTTCAGGGGATAGCCCCAGGTTCCTGCCCTCGTCCAGCGCGGCGATGACCCGTTCCGGGTCCATGGGCTGCAACAGGGTGTTGGCGCGGGGGTCGTGGCGGTCCTTGACGTTGGGCAGATCCCGGCGAAGCTCCTCCACCAGTTCGATGAGCTTGGCGGTCTTCTGCTCGATGAGGAGCGTCACCTTGAGATCCAGGTGCGCCCGCTGTTCGGCCAGCTGGGCCAGGCGATTCTGCTTGGTGAGGACCACGGTCGCGATCAGCAGCGCGGCAAGGCTGACGATGCCCTGCAGCCAGGGGAAGGGAGCCCGGTCGAAGCCGGGCCGCCCCAGCCCCGCCAGGAGACGGTTGCAAAGGATCCAGGCGGCCACGAAGGCCAGGATGTAGGCCATGAACAGGGGCTTTCCGATGAAGAGCGTGAACCGTTCGAGCATGCGCTGGGAGCGGCCGATCTTCTCCTCCTCCCGGGAGTAGAACGCCTGCACGGCCTTGATGTTCTGATCGATCTGTTCGCGTTCGGATTCTAGCGGATCGGCCATGAACATCCTTCCCTGGGGGGCCGCCCGACCTCCGGGGAAGCGGGCGGGAAAGCCTCAGGGATGTCCGGAGCAACATCCAGGCCATCCACCCAAATCACGAAGATCCCTCTGGTGCCATCGCTGCGAGGAGGGCGGAGGAGCCCATGGTTTCAGGTTGATCCAACACCACGATCATAATGAACGATGAAGCACCTTGTCGCCCGCCGGACGGGATGGCCCCCTTGTCAAGCAAGTGCCCACGGCGTTATCTCTTGACCCTTTGGCGCAAACATTGCGACGGTGACCTCGCACCCTGCCCCACAACCTTGGAGGTCACCATGCCCATCACCCTGTTCATCTTTGGCTCTCTGGGTGGTGCGGCGGCGGCTCCAGGCGGAAGGGAGCTTCCGGAAGATGCTTGCCGCCGGAGCCTTTCCCCAGGGGGTTCCCAATGAGAGTCCCGCCCCACACAGGCCGCAAGGTGGACGCGCTTGCGAGCACCCCCTACTCGGTGGACAGGACCACCGTCGGAGGCGTGATCCTGGCCTGCGGCAAGAGCCTCGAGCAGTGGTGCCATGTGGCCATCCCGAGGAAAAGCTACGCCATCTCGATCAACGGCCTCGAGTACGAGTTCGAATCCAAAGTGCCGGGGTAGCCAGGTTTCATCTGCCATATCGGGGTGCTCCGGCCGGGAAAACTGCGTCTAAACTGGTGCCATGTCCCTCCCATACCGGCCCGGCAGATGAAACGGCCCGCGCTCACCTTCCGGGCGAGGCTGCTGCTCCTGGTGGCGATCACCCTCGCCCTGGGGACGGCCGTGACCACCTTCACCGTGGACCGGTTCCTGGCGGTCCAGGTGCGGGAGCACTACACCAGCCTCTTCCAGGAGCGCCTGGACGGGTGCGCCGCGATCCTGGACAAGCACCAGGTCTCCCTGGAGAACCTGGGCCTCGCCGAGGCCTTCAAGGGGTCCATCCAGGACGCCGCCCTCAAGGAGATCGCAGCCCGCTACTACCGCGGGCGCTCCGACGACGCCTACCCCATCGTTCTCGACGCCCAGGGCAGGATCCTCCTCCAGCCCGAACCGGCGCCCGGCAGCGGCCCGGGCATCGTGGCGCGGGACCTGGGCCGGTTCCTCACCCAGGACAACGCCCATTTCCCCGCCGCGGGCGGAAAGCGCTNNCCGCCACTTCGCGCCCTGGGGCTGGACCCTGGTGTATTCGGTGCCCGAGCGGGTCATGACCCTGGGGATCCTGAAGGTGCGCTTCTCCCTGCTGGTGGCCATGATCACCATCTTCGGGGTGGTTTCCGTGGGCATCTCCCTGCTGGTGACCATGGCCCTGCGCCCCATCGGCCATCTGTCCCAGGCGGCCTCGCGCATGGCGGAAGGCGACCTGGACCTGGAGATCGACACGGAGCGCCAGGACGAGTTCGGCGGTCTCACCCGCAGCTTCAAGGGCATGCGGGACGCCATCCAGGCCCGGTTCGAGGAGCGGGCCCGGGCCCTGGAGGAGTCCCGGGCGCGGTTCCAGGCCCTCCTGGACAACTGCGCGGTGGGCATCTTCCTGGCTTCCGGGGACCGGGTCATCCTCCAGGTGAGCCGCTTCGGCTGCGGCATGTTCGGCTATGGCCAGGACGAGCTGGTGGGCCGGAGCCTCCGGATCCTCCACGTGGACGACGGCGGGTACGCGGCCTTCACCGAGCACTTCCGGGAGCTGGGGCGCACCGGCGTCCAGGGCCGGGAGCTGTGGCTGCGCCGGAAGGACGGCTCGACCCTCTGGGCCAGCGTCACCGGCACGTTCCTGAACCCCGACGAACCCTCCTCCGGCATCATCTGGACCATCCACGACATCACCCTGAACAAGCAGGCCACGGAGCTCCTGGAGGCCCGGAACCTTCAGCTGGAGGAGGCGAGGTCCGCGGCCCTGGCCGCCGCCCAGGCCAAGGCCAACTTCCTGGCCAACATGAGCCATG
>DBME01000237.1:5961-6098 GCA_002298155.1 Holophagaceae bacterium UBA706
ACGACATCCTGGACCTGGCCAAGCTGGACGCGGGCAAGCTGCGGGTGGAGAGCATCCCCTTCGATCCCCGCAACCTCGTCCTGGACGTGGTGAACCTCTACCGGAGCAAGGCCGCCGAGGCGGCCCTGGAGCTGGGG
>DBME01000274.1 GCA_002298155.1 Holophagaceae bacterium UBA706
GGAGCCGAGGATCGCCGAGGAAAGAGAATTGAGTCTTACAAGCTTTCCGGAACGGCCTCGGACAGGGCTGGCCGCAGGCTGACCCGCCTGATCAGGCGCCCCCACGATGCCATCAGCAAGGCCGGCAACCCGATCCAGAAGGCTTCGCTCCAGAGGCTCGCCAGGAAGGTATGCACATGCTCATGCCCCATGGGCAGAGGAGCCACCCACCCGGGCTGCCACACGCAGGCCCACCGGGTGTCGGAGAAGGGCATGAAGAGCGCCACCCCCACGCCGCCGGAGGTACAGGCGTCCAATAAGCCATGGGAAACGGCGGCCACCGCCAGGCAGAGTCCCACCCCCCAGCGCCGCTGGTCCCTGCGGAAGCCCAGGAAAAACACCACCGTCGCGATGAGCAGGGCCGCGAAGAGCGAATGGGCGGCGCCCCGGTGGTTGAAGGCGTGGCCCCGGTGCACGTGCAGGAACCCCACGAACCAGTCCAGGTCCGGAGCCATGGCGCACACGGCGGCAAGGGCCCAGGTGCGCCGGGGGAGCTTCTCCCGGTGGAAGGCTGAAGTGATGGCAAGCCCCGCGACGGCGTGGCCTAGAAGAGAGGGCATGGTCGACCTTGAAAATCGATGGGGAAGGATCCGGGCGGCTGGGGCCTCGTCTCCCATCCTAGGGGAACCGGCCGTCCAAGCTGCCACGGGCGTGTTACTTATGCACTAGTTGCCCTTCACGGCTTCCTTGAAGCCATGGCCAACGGCCTTGCCGCCTTCCTTGAAGCCCTTGCCCACCTTCTTGCCGGCATGGCCCACGGCCTTGCCCACCTTCTTCCCGGCGTGGCCCACGGCGACGCCGGCCTTCTTGGCGGCATGGCCCACTTCCTTGCCGGCGGCCTTGACCTCTTCCTTGACGCCCTTGCCGTCCTCCGCCAGGACCGGCACCGCGGCGATGAGGATTCCGGCCATCAGCAATATCTTCAGCATCTTTGCCTCCACCTGAAGTCTAGGACTTTACCGGGCTCAGGGGACAATTTCCGTGTAGCCCAGCCGCCAGCCCAGGTCCGGCCCCCAGGCGGAGTACCAGAGGCCATAGACCTTCTTGCCCGCTCGCTCTATGGGTAGGCAGCAGGATCGATAGATCGATTGATCCCAACCGTTGGAACCCTCAAGAACCGGCCGTGCGCCCCGGCGGAAGGTCACGCCGTCCCCGGACACCGCCAGGAACAGCTGCCCCCCTTCCCGGGTGCGGTATTCGGCCGTGGTGTCCAGGAGGAGCAGGGTGGCATCCCCATCCCGGAAGGCATCCAGGTGCCAGAGCATGCGCTCGGCAGGCGGTTCGACGCCCCGCACGGCGGAGGGCGGGGACCAGGGACCCCGGGGCTGGGCCGCGGTGCGCCGGCGCACCACGTAGGGGTAGCTGGAGGCGTCCACGTAGTACATCACCCAGAGGCTTCCATCGAAGACCACCGCCGGGGACAGCTGCCGCTCCTCCTCCAGGGGCACGTCCAGGACCTTGGCCGGCGCCGACCATTTCACGCCGTCCTTGGAGGAGATGAGGTAGAGGGTGTCGTTGCGGTCGCCCCCCGCCACGCGGTAGAAGAGCAGCAGGCTTCCGTCGGGCCCCGCGGCCAGTTCGGGATCGGAGTTGTACCGGCGGGGCTCCCGGGGCCTGCGGACCAGGGGGTTGGTGACGCCCGCAGGGGTCCGCCAGCTCAGGCCGTCCAGGGAACAGTAGATCGACGGGTTCTCGTCCCCGGCCGCGGAATCCGGGTAGGGCGTCACGGCCATCCACCAGGGGAAGCCGTTCCAGCCGCCCTCGCGGTGGAAGACGCTGGGGTGGACGAGTTCGCGCCCCACGGCCGGCACCGGCGTCGCCAGGGGAGCCGGGGCATTGGGCGCCCGGGCCTCGAGGAGGTCCCCGGCCCCCAGGAGGGTGGACAAGAGCGCGGCCAGGATCACGCCATGCCCCCGTTCACGCCGATGACCTGCCGCGTGATGTAGCCGGCGTCGTCGGAGAAGAGGAAGCCCACCAGGGACGCCACCTCGCGGGGCAGGCCCACCCGCTGCATGGGCACGGGCTGCAGGGCCCGCTCCAGATCCACGCCCGTGAGCATCTCCGACTGGATCAGCCCCGGAGCGACGGAATTCACCGTGATGCCGCGGCTGGCCAGTTCCACCGCCAGGGCCTTGGCGGCGCCCATGAGGCCCGCCTTGGCGGCGCTGTAGTTCACCTGCCCGCGGTTCCCCATGACCCCCGACACCGAGGCGATGCAGACGATGCGTCCCCCGCGCCGGGCGCGGACCATGGGCAGCACCAGCGGCTGCACCACGTTGAAGAACCCGCCCAGGCTCGTGTCCACCACTTCGTCCCAGTCCGCGTCCGACAGGCCGGGAAACGGATTGTCCCGGGTCAGCCCCGCGTTGCATACGACGCCGTAGTAGGGACCCTCGGCCTCGATGCGCCGCTCCAGGAAGGCGCGCGCGCCGGCGCGGTCCGTGACGTCGAAGGCGGTCCAGTCGGCGGCGTGGCCCGCCGCCTCCAGCTCGGCCACCAGGGCATCGCGTTCGGCGGTCTCCCGGGTGCGCTCGTCGACGAGTGCGGCATGGGCCGGCTCGAACCGCGCCCGGAAGGCGGCGTAGAGCGCCTTGAATTCGGCGATCTCGTCGGCGGAGGGGGCCGGAACGGCG
>DBME01000068.1:0-182 GCA_002298155.1 Holophagaceae bacterium UBA706
GGCCCGGAGCCGCTGTTCAAAACCAACGTACGGCGGCGCGACGGTCGGAACCCGAATGCCTACTCCGGCATTCTCAAACGGTGATGACGACGATCTCCGGGTCCACTTCCTTGCGGAGGATGCCCTCGATGGCCATGAGGGTGCCCGTGAGGCCCGAGGGGCAGGAGGTGCAGGCGCCCTGT
>DBME01000068.1:201-14630 GCA_002298155.1 Holophagaceae bacterium UBA706
CCGCCGTCGGCGGCCAGGGCGGGGAGGATGGTGGCGGTGAGGACCTTGCGGACCTCCTGGATGAGGGGGTCGTTCTCGTCCACGCCGGGGAAGTCTCGGTGGGCGGCGGGCTCGGAGGCCTGGCCCGCGGCGGAGGGGGCCTGGCGGATGGGGGGCGCGAGCTTGGGCAGGAGCTCGGTCCAGCCCACGCCATCGTCCTTGGTGACGGTGATGAACTTGTCCTGCATGAACACGGAAACCACGTGCCCCACCGCGAACAGGCCCTTGGCCAACTCGTCGTGCTCGGCCATCTCGGCGTCACGGAAGGCCTTGGGGAAGCCGATGGCCACCGGCTCCTTGAGCTGGAACTTCACGGCGTTGGGATTGGGGGTGTACTCGATTTCCGCGATCTTGGGCATGGGGGGGACGTCCTATTCGGTGCTGATGGTCTCTTCCCCGTGAAGGGCGCTGTGGAGGGTGGCCCAGGGCAGCACCGCGCACTTGACGCGGCTGGGCAGGTCCCGGACGCCCTGGAACAGGCTGAGGCGGCCCAGGACGTTGGGGTCCTTGGCCGTGTCCAGCGTGCCGCGGATCATCTCGCGGAACTGGTCCACCAGCACCTGGGCGTCGGCCAGGGGCTTGCCCTTGACGTTGACGGTCATGAGGCTGCTGGAGGCCTTGGAGATGGCGCAGCCGTGGCCCTGGAAGCGGATGTCCTCGACGATGCCGTCCTTGACGATGAGCTTGAGGACGATGTCGTCCCCGCACAGGGGGTTCAGGCCGTGGGCGTGGTGGGTGCAGGCCTCGAGGTCCCCGAAGTTCCGGGGCTTCTTGTTGTGCTCGATGATGACCTGCTGGTACAGCTCCCGGGGGTCGCTCACTGGAAGATCTCCTGCACCTTCAGGATGCCAGAGACCAGGGCGTCCACGTCGGCCCGGGTGTTGAAAAAGGCGAAGGAGGCCCGGGTGGTGGCGGGGATCCCGAAGCGGGTCATGACCGGCTGGGCGCAATGGTGGCCGGCCCGCACCACGATGCCGTCGTGGTCCAGGATGGAGCCGATGTCGTGGGGGTGGATGCCGTCCAGGACGAAGGAGATGACCGAGGCCTTCTCCCTGGCCTCGCCGATGATCCGCAGGCCGGGGATGGCCTTCAGGCGCCCGGTGGCGTAGGCGAGCAGGTCGTGCTCGTGGGCCGCGATGCGGTCCAGGCCCAGGGCCGAGACGTAGTCGATGGCCGCGCCGAGGCCGATGGCCTGGGCGATGGGGGGCGTGCCCGCCTCGAACTTGCCGGGGATGGCCGCGAAGGTGGTGCCTTCCCAGGTCACCGACAGGATCATGCTGCCGCCGCCGTGCCAGGGGGGCATGGATTCCAGCAGGCTCTGGCGGCCGTAGAGGACGCCGATGCCCGTGGGGCCGGAGAGCTTGTGGCCGCTGAAGACGTAGAAGTCCGCATCCAGGTCCGTGACGTCCACCTTGAGGTGGGGCACGGCCTGGGCGCCGTCCACCAGCACGGGCACGCCCTTGGCGTGGGCCCGGGCGATGATCTCCTTCACCGGGTTGATGGTCCCCAGGACGTTGGAAACGTGGGTGACGCCGATGATGCGGGTGCGGTCGGTGATCAGGTCCTCGAGGCCGTCGAGGATGAGCTCGCCGGCGTCGTTCATGGGGATGACGCGGATCTTCGCGCCGCGTTCCTGGGCCAGGAGCTGCCAGGGGACGATGTCCGAGTGGTGCTCCATGGCGGAAAGCAGGATCTCGTCGCCCTCGTGGATCATCTGGCGGCCGTAGGTCTGGGCCACCAGGTTGATGCTCTCGGTGGTGCCGCGGGTCCAGATGATCTGCCGGGTGGAGCGGGCGTTGATGAAGGCCCGCACCTTCTCCCGGGCCTCCTCGTAGCGGTCCGTGGCCTCCTGGCTGAGGGTGGAGACCCCCCGGTGGACGTTGGTGTGCTCGAAGCTCTGGTAGCGGGTGAGGCGTTCCACCACGGCCAGGGGCGTGAGGCTGCTCACGGCGCTGTCCAGGTAGATGAGGGGCTTGCCGTGGAAGGGCGTGACCAGGGACGGGAAGTCCTGGCGGATCTTCTGGACGTCCAGGGGTGCGAGGGTGGCGGTCATGACAGGGCCTCCAGGGTTCCCGCCTGGGTGCGGGCCAGCACCGTCTGCCGGAGCTGCCGGCGCAGGCTGGTCACGGGGATCTTGGCCAGGAGGTCGGCGGCGAAGGCGTAGGTGAGGACGTTGCGCGCCAGGGCCGGGGTGAGTCCGCGGCTCTCCAGGTAGAAGAGCTCCTCGGGGTCCAGCTGGCCGATGGCCGCGCCGTGGGCGCACTTCACGTCGTCCGCGAAGATCTCCAGCTGGGGCTTGGTGTCGATGCGGGCGCCGGCGGAGAGCAGGAGGCCGCGGCACTGCTGCTGGGCGTCCGTGGCCTGGGCGCCGTGGCGCACGAAGATCTTCCCGTTGAAGATCGCCCGGGAGGTGTCGTCGGCGATGACCTTGTGCACCTGGCGGCTGGTGCCGTGGGGGACGAGGTGGTCGATGAAGGAGTGGGTGTCCGACACCTGCGAGCCGCCCAGGAGGGCCAGCCCTTCCAGGTTGAGCTCGGCGCCCTCCTCGGCCATGACGACGTGGGGCGTGGAGCGGGAGATGCGCCCGCCGAAGCTGACGGTGCGGCAGGCGTAGTAGGCGCTGCGCTCCACCCGGGCCGCGAGATGGGAGAAGTGGAAGGCCTGGTCGGACTCGCGCTGGACACGCTCGTGCACGAGGCGCCCGTCGCCGTGGACCACCACCTCGGTGACGGCGCTCGCAAGGTACTGGCCAGTGCCCTGGTGCTCCTCGACGATCGTGGCGGACGCGCCGCGCTCGATGACCACCAGGAGGCGGGGCAGGGCGAAGGTGGGTGCGGAGCCCTCCTGCCGGTTGGCGAAGACCACGTGCAGCGGGGCCTCCACGTGCACGCCCTTGGGCACGACGATCAGGGCCCCGTCGGTGAAGCGGGCCTGGTTCAGGTTGGCGAAGAAGTCGTCCGTGGCGGCCAGACCCCCCAGTTCGCGGGCCATCTCCGAGGCGCTGGCGAGGTTCAGGAACCGCACGCCGGCGGGGAGGTTGGCCACGCAGCTGGCGTGGGGGGCGTGGTGCCCGTTCACGAAGACCAGGCGGGAGCCCCGGGCTTCCGGAAGGATGGCGGGGGCGATGTCCACGTCCATGGCGGCGCCCGGGACGAAGTCCAGGTCGCGCAGGGGGGCGAGGTCGGTGTATTTCCAGTCCTCGCGGGCCGTGGTGGGGATGCCGTCGCGGACGAGGGCCTCCTCGGCGCGGACGCGCAGGGCCTCCCAGCCCTGGGGCCGGAGCCGGGACAGGAAGCCCTCCAGGAGGGGGGCGGTGTCCAGGGCCACCATCACGCCCTCCCCGCGGGGGCTTCTTCCTTGAGCCAGTCGTAGCCGCGCTCCTCCAGCTCCAGGGCCAGTTCCTTGCCGCCGGTGCGGATGATCCTGCCACCGGAGAGCACGTGCACCTGGTGGGGCTGGATGGTCTCGAGGATGCGGGGGAAGTGGGTGATGATCAGCTGGGCCCGGTCCGGGGCCTGCAGGGCCGTGACGGCCTCGCCCAGGACGCGCAGGGCGTCGATGTCCAGGCCCGAGTCCAGCTCGTCCAGGATGGCCAGGGCGGGCTCGAGGACGCACATCTGGAGGATCTCGTTGCGCTTCTTCTCGCCGCCGGAGAAGCCCTCGTTCAGGCTGCGGTCCAGGAAGGAGGGGTCCATCTTCACGATCTTGATGCGCTCCTGGATGAAGTCGTCGAACTCCAGGGGGTCCAGCTCCTCGGCGCCGGCGGCCTCGGCCTTCTTGTTGTAGGCCAGGCGCAGGAAGGAGGCGTTGCTCACGCCGGGCACCTCGATGGGGTGCTGGAAGCCCAGGAAGATCCCGGCGCGGGCGCGCTCGTCGGGGGTCATGTCGAAGAGGTTCTGGCCGCGGAACAGCACTTCGCCGCCGGTGACCTCGTAGGACGGATGGCCCGCCAGGACCTTGCCGAGGGTGGACTTGCCGCTGCCGTTGGGACCCATGATGGCATGCACCTCGCCGGCCTTGATCTCCAGGTCGATGCCCCGGAGGACGTCGTTTTCGCCGATGCGCGCGGTGAGGTTGCGAATGGAAAGCATGGTGGGCTCCGAATGGTTGATCCTGGTCATCAGCCGACGCTCCCTTCGAGCTTGAGGCTCAGGAGGCGGGTGGCCTCCACGGCGAACTCCATGGGCAGCTCCCGGAACACGTCCTTGCAGAAGCCGTTGATGATCATGGAGATGGCGTCCTCGGGGGGGATGCCCCGCTGCTGGAAGTAGAAGAGCTGCTCCTCGCCGATCTTGGAGGTGGTGGCTTCGTGCTCCACCTTGGCCGAGACGTTCTGGACCTCGATGTAGGGGAAGGTGTTGGCCGAGCAGTTGCTGCCGATGAGCATGGAATCGCACTGGCTGAAGTTGCGGGCGCCTTCGGCCTTGGGGTGGACCTTGACCAGGCCGCGGTAGCTGTTGGCGCTGTACCCGGCCGAGATGCCCTTGGAGATGATGGTGGAGCGCGTGTTGCGGCCCAGGTGGATCATCTTGGTGCCGGTGTCGGCCTGCTGGCGGTGGTTGGTGAGGGCCACGGAGTAGAACTCGCCCACGCTGTTGTCGCCCAGCAGCACGCAGCCCGGATACTTCCAGGTGATGGCCGAACCGGTCTCGACCTGGGTCCAGCTGATCTTGCTGTTGCGGCCCTTGCACATGCCGCGTTTGGTCACGAAGTTGAAGATTCCGCCCACGCCGTCCTTGTCGCCGGCATACCAGTTCTGGACGGTGCTGTACTTGATGCTGGCGTCGTCCAGGGCCACGAGCTCGACCACGGCGGCGTGGAGCTGGTTCACGTCGAACTGGGGCGCGGTGCAGCCTTCCAGGTAGCTCACGGAGGCGCCGGCCTCGGCCACGATGAGGGTGCGCTCGAACTGGCCGGATTCCTTGTTGTTGATGCGGAAGTAGGTGGAGAGGTCCATGGGGCAGGTGACGCCCTTGGGAATGAAGCAGAAGGACCCGTCGGTGAACACGGCCGAGTTGAGGGCCGCGTAGAAGTTGTCCGAGGGGGGCACCACGGAGCCCAGGTACTTGCGCACCAGCTCGGGGTGTTCGCGCACGGCCTCGCTGAAGCTGCAGAAGATGATGCCCTGCTCGGCCAGGCGGGTCTTGTAGGTGGTGGTGACGCTAACGCTGTCGAACACCACGTCCACGGCCACCCCGGCCAGGGCCTTCTGCTCGTCCATGGGCACGCCGAGCTTCTCGAAGGTCCGCAGCAGCTCGGGATCCACCTCGTCCATGCTCTGGTACTTGGCTTCCCGGGGCTTGGGGGCGGAATAGTAGACGATCTTCTGGAAATCGGGCTTGGGGTAGGTGACGTTGGCCCACTCGGGCTCGGTGAGGGTCAGCCAGTGGCGGTAGGCCTTCAGGCGGAACTCAAGCAGCCATTCGGGTTCGCCCTTCTTGGCCGAGATGAACCTGATGACATCCTCATTAAGTCCCGGCGCGACGCTGTCCGATTCGATATCGGTGGTGAAGCCGTACTTGTATTCCTGACCTGTAACCTGCTGAAGTGACGTGCTCATCGCCGGACCCCGCCTTATTCTGTAATCATGACCAAACCTGTCAACTTTGTCACGGATCCTTTGATCCGGATCACAGATGGCCGGCGGGGAGCTCCAGGTCGTGGATCATGCCTTCCATCCGGGTCCGGAGCAGGGCGGTCTGGCTCTCGGGCAAGTCGCCCGGGTCCGAATCCAGCCCATCCCGCAGTACCGCCAGGGCTTCTTCCTTCTCCCTGAGGGCCGCAAGGGCCATCCCCAATTGGAAATGATTGATCATCGTGGGCTCGGTGGCAATGACCGGATCCACAAGCTGGACGACTTCCCGGGGGTGCTTGAGCTCCAGGAGGTACTGGCCCAGCAGGGTGCGGGCGCGGGCTTCCTGCCCGGGCAGGGGGTTGGCCTGCAGGCGGCGCACTTCCAGCAGATCCGCCTCGGTGACCCGGGAGCTCATGAGCTTGTGGGCCTGGCGGATGATGGCGGCCTCCCAGGCGCCGCTGCTCTTGGGATGGGCCTGGAAGAAAGCTTCCAGGGCCAGGTTGAGGCCCTTCTCGTCGTCGTTGTCCATGAGATGGTCCACGGCCAGGCGCAGGGCCTGGAAGCAGAGGCGGGGATGCCTGCCGCTGCCCGCGAAGATGACCGCCTTGGGCAGCTGGCCCTTGGGGTCCTTGTGGAAGGCCAGGCTCAGCTCGAGCCACTCGAGGCGCTCGGACTTGTCCTTGCGGCGGGCCTTGCGCAGGGCGGCCTCCGCCTCGGGCAGGTTCCCGTCGGCCAGCCATTCCTCGGCGTCGTCCAGGAGGTAGCGGGCCTCGGCCTTGCCGCCCCGGGCGCTGCGCAGCTGGGGGGCGCTCTCGGCGTCCAGGAGCAGGAGGAGCTGGGGGTCGCCGGGGTGCTGGCGGAGCAGCTCGGCGAGGATGGCGAAGGCCTTGGGGCGCTCGTCGGCGAGGATGTAGCCCTCGGCCAGGAGCTCGCGCACCCGCAGGTCCCCGGGCAGGTAGCCGGAGGCCTCCTTCAGGAGGGTGATGGCCTTGACGGCCTCGCCCCGGGCCAGGAGGGCCTCGGCCAGGAGGCACAGCGTCGAGCCGTCCCGCTGGAGGTTCACGGCCTCCTGGGCGCATTCCATGGCGCCCTGGAGATCGTCCTCCTCCAGGAGGAGCTCGGCCAGCTGCACCTTGGGGCCGGCCTCGTCGGGGCGCAGGTCGGCGGCGATGCGCAGGGTCTCGATGGCGGCGTCGGCGCGCTCGGGGTCGTCCTGGAGGATCTTGGCCAGGAGCATCCAGCCCTCGAAGTGGCGGGGGCTCAGCTGCACCACGCGCCGCGCGAGCTGCTCGGCCTCCTCCCAGGCCTGGGCGACCTCCTTGAGGGCTGCCACGGTGAAGACCAGTTCGTAGTTCTTGGGGTCCAGGGCCAGGGCCTCGCCCAGACGGGTGGCCGCCTCGGGAAGCTGGCCGTTCTCCAGTAGGGCCGAGGTCTCCAGCAGGGCCCGGCGCAGCTGGGAGACGGCCTTGGCCTTGGCGATGGGGAGGATGCGGGCGCGGTAGCGGGTGAAGACCTCCCGGGCGCTGATGAGCTGGAGGTTCTCCTCCACCAGCTGCTCCCAGCGTTCGGAGAAGGCGCGGCCATCCAGCTGGCCCTTGTGCTCCATCTCCTGCACCAGGGACATGAGGCCGTTGCGCAGCATCACCTCGGAGCGCTCCAGGCGCCCCAGCTGGTCGGAGACGGTCTCCAGGTAGGTCTCGACCCGGCGGAGGGTCTCCTCCAGGCCCGTGATGCGCTCGAGGAGGTGCTCGTCGAGGTCGTCCTCGGCCTCCATCTCCTCGGTCTCCTCCCAGGTCTGGTCCCCCGCCACGATGAGGAGCCTCGTGCCGCATTTGCGGCATATCTCCCGTTCGCCGGGGTTCCACGTGAAGCAGTTCTGGCAGTAGGTTCCTGGGATCTCGTTGCTCATGTGTTCCAGGATAGCCGAGGGCGCCGGAGGCCCCAAAGCAAGGACTTTGCCGGTAGAATCCCGGCATGAGGTGAATCGTGATCGAAACCTGGCTGCATCAGCCCCACGCCTTGCCCTGGCTCGCCGTCATGTGGATCGCGGGCCTGCTGGGGTCGATCGGGCACTGCGCCGGCATGTGCGGCCCCATCGTCGCTTCCTTCGGCCTGGCCCAGGCGAAGCAGGGCGGGCGCATGTGGCCCCGCCACCTGCTGTTCCAGCTGGGCCGGGTGACCACCTACGCCCTCCTGGGGGCCCTCATCGGGTTCCTGGGGGGCTTCGCCCGGCTCCAGACCGTGCAGGACATGCATGAATGCTGCCGCCCCGATGGGCAGGCCCTCCTGGCGGCCCAGGCTTGGCCCTGGCAGGTGTGGGCCAAGCTGGCCATCGGCTTCCTGATGCTGCTCCTGGGGCTCTTCATGGCGCTGGGCCGGCGTGCGGACAGCCTGATGGAGTTCCCCATGCCTCGGCCCATCCAGTCCTTCCTGGCCCGGGGGCTCAAGTGGGGCGGGGCGCCCTACTTCCTGGGGCTGGCCTGGGGTTTCATCCCCTGCGGGCTGGTGTACATGATGCTGCTCAAGGCCCTGGACGCCGGATCCTGGCGCATGGGGGCGGCGGGGATGGTCTGCTTTGGTCTGGGGAATCTGCCCATCCTCCTGGGTCTGGGCTTGGCTGCGACCCGGATCCGCCAGTCCTGGCGCAGCGGACTCCTCCGCCTCGGGGGACTCCTGGTCCTGGCCATGGGATGCTACATCCTCTGGCAGGCCGTCACCCTTCTGCGGCTCCAGGGTGGCGCTTGAAGGCCGGTATTGTCCTATGATTGGAATCCTCCGAGGCCTCCCATGAGTACCGACGACAAGAAGCAAGAGGCGATGGACCTGGTGAGCAAGGCCTATCAGCACCACATGCGCGGCGAAGTGGACCGGGCCATCGAACTCTACACCCGCTCCCTGGGGCTCCACGCCACCCCGGAGGCCTACACCTACCGGGGCTGGGCGCGGTCCTTCCAGAAGGATTTCGACGAGGCCATCGCGGACTGCCACCGGGCCATCGACCTGGATCCGGAATACGGCAACCCGTACAACGACATTGGCGCCTATTATCTGGAACTGGGCCAGTTCGAGGACACCATCCCCTGGCTGCACATGGCCCTCAAGGCCCAGCGCTACGAAAGCTACTGCTACCCCCACTACAACCTGGGCCGCGTCTACGAGGCCCAGGAACGCCTGGAACTGGCGCTCGAGCACTACCGGAGCGCCGTGCTGGAAAACCCCGGATACGCCCTGGCCATCAAGGCCGTGGAGCGGGTCAAGGATAAGCTCAGCCTCCACGCACCCCTCCACGGAGCCCGTTGATGCCCTTCACCATCGCCCACAGCCCTGATTCCGACGACGCCTACATGATGGCGCCCCTCGCCCTGGGCTGGCTGCCCTCCGAAGGCTTCGACCTGCAGTTCGTGCGCAAGGACATCGAGACGCTCAACGCCGAGGCCCTGGAAGGCCGTTACGAGGTGTCGGCCATCAGCTTCGGGGCCTACCCCGAGCTGGTCTCCACGTACGAGCTCCTCACCGCCGGCTCCAGCATCCAGGAAGGCACGGGCCCCGTGGTGGTGGCCCGCCGCCCCATGACCCGCCAGGAGCTGGCCGGCGTCACCGTGGCCATCCCCGGCCTGCGCACCAGCGCATGGCTGGCCCTGCGCAAGTACCTGCCTGGCCTGAAGCACGAGCTGGTGCCCTTCGACCAGATCCTGGACGCGGTGGCGTCGGGCCGCCACGAGGCGGGCCTGCTCATCCACGAGAGCCAGCTGCTCTACCAGGGCATGGGCCTCAAGCTCGTGGTGGACCTGGGCGCCTGGTGGAAGGCCGACTGCGGCCTGCCCCTGCCCATGGGCGGCAACGCCATCCGCAGCGACCTGCCCGCGGACGTGAAACAGAAGTTCGCCAGCCTCATGCGGAAAAGCGTGGAAATGGCCCGGGAGCGGCACGACGAGAGCGTGGCCTACGCCCAGTCCTTCGGCCGGGGCATGGACACGGAGATGGTCAGCCGCTACGTGCAGGCCTGGGTTAATGAATTCACGGTGGATCCGGGACCCCGGGGACGCGCGGCCGTGGACCGGCTCCTGGGGATGCCGGCGGCGTGGGTCCAGGGGTGACATTCCCTTGTTTTTTCATATCGGTGGGGAAAAAAATGGCCCCCGCCTAAGGTTGCTTGTATTATCTGAGCCATCTTATATGGCTTGACAGAGCGGTTCATAGCAAGTCGATTACTGGTTCGTTTCTGCGGACAATTTCGCGAAGGGGTACCCATGAGATCCACGCTGCGCAATTCCGGGATCATGCTTTCCGGCACCATGCTGGCGCTTCTCTGCGCCTGCGGTGGTGGGGGGAGCAGTCCCAATGGCGGCTTGACTGTCAATGCGGCGCCCACGGTCACCACCCCTGTGGTATCCCCGGCCGACGCCAGCCTGCTGGAGTACAAGACCTACACCTTCAGCACCAACGCCACGGATCCCGACCTGGGGGATTCGGTGGCCAGCTGCACCTGGTCCTTTGGTGATGGCTCCGACCCCGTCACGGTGACCACCGCGCCCTTCAGCGTCCAGCACGTGTTCCTGGCGCCCTCGTCGTCCGACACCGTCAGCGTTGTGCCCACGGACAGCCACGGAAAGGCCGGGACGGCCGCCACGGCCGCCTTCTCCGTGACCCAGGCTCCGAACCCCTTCACGACCAGCATCGTCTCGCCCCTGACTGCCTACTCCCAGCCCGTTGCCCTGGGCAGTTCCGCCACGGTCGATTTCCTCTTCAAGGTTACCAACTCCTTGTCGGCCAGCGTCCTGGCCTCAGGTGTGACCTTCAACCCGGGGTTCACGGGAGCCACGGGAACGGCCACGGTCACGCCTGGCAGCCTTGACGGGACCACGGCGTGGAAGGTCAGCTTCGTCTATCCCGCCGGAACGATCGTCGGCGCGACCTACACCGCCAATCCCACCCTTACCATCAAGGACACTCTGGGCGTTCAGAGCTTGCCGGTGGCTTTCCCCGCCATCACCTTCTCGACCGTTGTGGCAAATCCCACCGCACCCACCATCTCGGTCACGGTCCCTTCCGCGACTTCCACCAAGGTGTACGCCCTCCAGGACGCCATCATCAAATTCACGGTGACCGATTCCGGCACCTTCCCCACCACCGTTACGGTGGACTGGGGCGATTCCACCACCCCCACCACCTATCTCCTCACCGGAAGTGACTTGGCCACCGGCATGGCGCCACCCAGCGTGCCAACCCATAAGTACCAAACGGCCGGTAAATTCACCATCACTGTTTCCGCCGTGGACAACCAGGCCACCAACAATACGGCTGTCCCCCAGACCCGAACCTATGAGGTGCTCACCAACGCCTTGCCCAAGGCGGTGATCACTTCTCCCCAGGCAAGTGGAACCTTGCCTGACAGCACTGCCTCGATCCAGGACATCCAGCCCGTGGGTATGGCCACCCAGCTTGAGCTTCCCCGGCAAAAGGACTCGAAATACCCCCAGGCAGTCGTGATTCCGCTCGACGGCAAACTGAATTTCAGCGGCACCGTCACCAATCCCGAAAGCGGCGAGCAGGTTTCCGTCCTCTGGACCTTCCAGGGCGGCGACCCCAGCTCGTCCACTGACTTGAACCCCGGCAACGTTTCTTTCACGGGTGTGCCCGGCAAGATTGTCGCCTACCTGGTGGAACTCCAGGCGATCGACGTCTTTGGCCGCACCTCCAGCCAGGTCGGTGAGGCACTCACGGGCCCCGTGGCCATGGCTCCCAGCCAGGACACCGTCAAATTCCGCAAATGGGTGATCGTGGACGGTGTCCACACGGAACAGTTCACGCTCAACCTCATGTATCGGGAACTCAAGGACGACAATGCTCCGGCCTTGCTGACCCAGGCCACCCTTGCCGCGAACGGGTTCGGTGCCAACGTCATGATCTTCCAGGATGGGCTTTCCAACACCTATCAAGTGGCGTCTGCCAACGCGGCGAGCATCACCATTCCTGTCCGCAGCGATCAACCTTTCTACGTCAACCTGCCATCCTTCAACTCTAATGATCCGGTCAGCTACATGATGCGGATCCCCAACATCCCCGGCCAGGATCCCGCGCTGGAAGCCGCCACCCCGGCGGGTTCGTCCAGCTTCGCCTTCGTGGGCGGCAATCCGACCCTGTCCATCGTCACCTCCCAGGGCTTCGCGCCTGAGACGACCAGCCCGATTGAACGCAAGCTTAACGCGGTCGTTTCGGGCGCCCTCGCCCCCGACCCGATCTACTCCAATTTCTGGATGGTCCTGGGTGACACGCCCGCCAATGACCGATGGTTTGATCGCCTTTCCGTTCCCAAGACCGATCCCAAGGCCATCCCAAGTGCTTTCGAGACTTCCAACAGCTCCGTTGGTCTGTTTTCCGGGATTCCCGCTAACCAGACTTTCGCGGAGTGGCCGATCTACCTGATGTCAGTTGAATCGGATTTCCTGCCCTACACCTTCGGCGGACCCATCTCCTCCACCTCCCCCACGACAACCCCCGGCACGTCGACGACATTGGGCTTCCGTCTGGATCATCCCGGCTATGCAGACTCCAGTTCCGCCCAGAGCGATACTTATGGTGCTGTGGGCATGCAGGCATTCCGGGTTCCCGCAAGCAACGAGGACCCCTATGACCTGACCACTGCGAATCCCGGGTGGAACCTGGACTCCTGCGTTTCTGCCCTTAACCCCACCACCTTGGACCCCGGCCCAGGCAGCATTCCGGAATTCTTCTCGAAGATAATCTTCAACACCGTAGATACTGCTCCAGGTGGCCTGCAGGGCTTCGTTGTGCCTTACAACACAAACGACGTGAATCGCAAGATCGTGCAACCTGCGCCCCAGCCCCGGCTCCTGACCAGCATCGCCAAGACTTTCAGCTACGCCGAGTACCTCTGGTCATCCGTGTGGGTCCGCCCCCTGGTCCTGAACAATGCCCTGCTCTATTATGGTGACGCCAGGAACGCTGGGACCCTGTCTTCCTACCCCTTCTTCCGCTACAGCAAACCTGCCGCTTGGCCGAAGTACGTGACAACCCCTGGCATCGTTCCCGACAACAGCCAGTTTGACCTTACGGCCAATGGCGGGACCCACTTCGATGCCATGTCACCGGTCGCCAAGAATGGCGGAACTCCTGACTCCAAGGCCGTGGGCAGGTTCTATTGGACGGCCTTCACCCCGCCCTACAACTCCGCCTCCGGCTCTGTCATCAGCCGCACGTGGCTTGCGGATCCCTCGGGTTTGCCGCCCACGTCCTTCCCGGCTCTGGCTGCCGGGGATGCCACAAATGCCATGGGTCTGCTCCCTCCCCAGGACACGGCCGTCGACAAGCGCTACCGTGACGCAAACGGAGTGGTCAAGGACGATGCCACTCTCGGCGGTTACCGGGTGATGTGGTACAACCCCACCAAGGATAAGAACGGTGATGTGGTGCCCCCGGACTTCTGGGTGGTGGAAGTCGCCAGCGATACCCTTGCCGGTCAGACGAAGACGCACTTCATGCTCCCCGCCAACTACCCTGGACGTACGAATTCGAATTCCCCTCTCGGCCAGGAGACCACGGATCCCATCCTCACGGACGCCCGGGTCTATCTGCCCTCCCACACCCTCGTGGGCGGTACCCCCTTGGCCAGCGACGTTGTGGCTCCCGGCTACTGTTGGTTCGACATCCCCCCCGAACTCCGGCCCACCTCCGATGCCGTCATCACCGTCTTCGCCCTCCGTTCCGTGCTCAACAACAACCCCACCGGCGCCTTCCGGGCCCTCAACCGCACCGACTGGATCGACGCCATCAAGACGGCTACCGCCACCATCAGCGTTGTCAGCAGCTCTGGCCGCCAAGTCGATTACGTCCACAAGATCCCCTTCAACTTCGGCTGGGATATCGTGGTCGTGAACGGCGAAGCCACCATCGTGGCACCCTGATTGCATCCCCTCATGGAGGGTGACGGGATTCCGTCGCCCTCCCCCTTGAATGCTTTCCCTCAGGCTCCCTTCCCTAAAGGAGGACTCGTGAAGATCACAAAGGTCCTGGTTACCGCACTTTCCGCAGGAACCCTCTTCGCCCAGACGCCGACCCAGCTCGACGCCAGGATTCAGGCCTTTGGGGAGATGATCCGCCCGACCTCGCTCACCGTGGCGGCGGGCGTCAAGGACCAGGCCGGCACGTCCGTGGGTTTCGGCGTCCGCTTCATGGGCGAGTTCGCCTCTTCCCGGAACTGGTACTACGAAATCGGCGGCAAGCTGGATTCGTCCTCCAACCTCGCCATGAATTCCGGCGGCGTTGACCTCACCGACATCAAGATCACCTCGAGCTACTGGTCGCTGGGCGTGGGCTACCTCGTCCCCCTCGGCCAGAACGTCAGCCTGGGCTTCCACCTGGAGGGCAGGGGCGAGGCCCTCGCCGCCCAGGGCGCCGTCTTCCAGGGCGGCGTGGTCACCGGCCGGGTCGATGCGGGCACCACGTACCTGCGTCCCTGGGGCCGCGTGAGCCTCGACGGCACCTTCACCATGGGCAAGCTCCGCCCCTACATCGGCGTCGAAGTGGCCGCCACCCCCCTCAAGACCACCCAGACCCAGCTGATCGCCCTGAGCGACATGGACAACCGCACCCTGCGGTCCATGGCCCCCCGGGTTTCCGGCGCCCTCTATGCGGGTCTCCACTTCTAGTTCGAAACGACGTCCTGGAAAAGCGGGCCTCCTGGCCCGCTTTTCTTTTTGAGGCTCCCTCGGTAGATCATGGGGTCGGGCAGGGCCACCGAAGGATCCATCCACGGCTTCGGTAGGAATCCTTTTCAATCGACCCATCACCCAAT
>DBME01000067.1 GCA_002298155.1 Holophagaceae bacterium UBA706
CGCGAGGGCCCCTTTTCCGTGGCGCGGGAAGAACCTACTTGCCGATGGGCAGGGTGCGCACGAGCCGCTTGCAGGTGTTGCAGAGAATCGTGTAAGTGTCCGGCTGCTCGAAGTGGTACTTGAAGCCCGGCCCTTCCATGGGGGCCTGGTCGACCTTTTCCAGACGGCCGAAGTGGTATTCGGCGATGCGAACACTCTGGGGGACGGTGAGATCAGCGCCGCAATTGGGGCAGGAGATGGCAGCCATGCTTGCTCCTCGGAAAAAGATGGAAACGAAAAATCTACCTGAGGAAAAGGTACCAGATGCCGTAGGCCGCGAGGCCGAGAAAAAGAAGTCCGGCCACGATCCGCAGGATGACCTTGCCGACCTTGAAGGCGATCCAGAGGACCAGGAGGATGACCAGGACGGCCACGACCTTCTGGAACGTGGTCAGGTGCACGAACTCGGGGGGCATGGGCGGTGGGTGGGGGGTCATGCCGGGCTCCGTCGGGGCGCGGGGACCGGATGGTGTGAGGACATGGTCGGCTCCCGGTGGGTACTCCACCAGTATTCCATGGCTTCGGCCGGATGGGGACGCGGGTCCCGCCCCGGCAGATTTCTTCCAACCTTTCTTTCCATTCGGTCCATCCCGGGGAACGAGAACAATTCCGCCTCGGAAACTGGCAAAAAAACCTTCAGGAATTCGCCTTCGGGCAAGTCACGGGAGCCAAGAGCCCGGCTGTTCCTGGTACCATGTAGCCTCCCCCAGAACCGGAAGGCACTCCGGATGTGTCAATCTCGCCGTCTGCAGGATCATCCCCTTCATGCTCATCGATTACGCCGCCATCACCCACGTAGGGCGAGTTCGTAAGAACAACGAGGACGCCTACCTGGTGAGCGCGTTGGACGGAGATGAACCTCTTGTCAACGGTCTGGGCCCCATGCCCGCGAGCTGCCACGCGGGGATCCTCGCCGCCGTGGCCGACGGCATGGGCGGCGCCGCCTCCGGGGAGATCGCCTCGCGGGAGGGGCTGGCCTCGGTGGCCGTGAACCTCTTCGGCCACTGGGGACGCTTCGCTTCCCACCAGGCCAACGAGGCTGGACTGCTCAAGGCGCTCAAACACGCGGCCGAGGAGGCTTCCAGCGCCGTGCTGCGCTACGCCGACTCCGAACGCACCAGCCGCGGCATGGGCTCGACGCTCACCGCCGCCGTCATCTGGAAGGGCCACGCCTACATCGCCCAGGTGGGCGACAGCCGCGCCTACCTCTACCGCCGTCCCAACCTCGTGCAGATCACCGAGGACCAGACCCTGATGCGGGAGATGATCAGCAAGGGCACCCTCACGGCGGAGGAAGCCAAGACCCATCCCCAGCGCAGCATGATCACCCAGGCCCTGGGCTGCCCCATCCCCATCCGCGCGGTGCTGAGCCGCGTGGCGCTGCGACGCGGGGACCGGCTCCTCCTGTGCTCCGACGGCCTCTACGGCGAGCTTCCCGATGAGGAGCTGGCCCGCATCCTGGCCAAGGGCCTCGCGGCCAACTACACGCTGGAGGCCATGGCGGAAGGCGCGCTGGCCCGCGGGGGGCGCGACAACCTCACGGCCCTCCTGCTGACCCTGGACGATCCGCTGCTGGCCATGCCCAGCCCCTACGAACCCGTCCGAATCGTGGAGCCGCCGCTGGCCGGCGCCGCCACGCCTCCCAAGGAGCCGGAGCCGGCTCCCAAACCCATGATCAATCGTCTAGGCCGCCTGCTCCGGGGGAATACATGAGTCTGTTGCAAGGAACGCTATCCCTGAGACGCTTCCTCGTTCTGGGGCCCGTCCCCTCCGAGGAGGATCTCCTGCAGGGGCTCCGCCAGGACTGCTTCCGTCCCTTCGAGGACGGCCTGGAAGAGGAGCGCATGGGCTGGTGCGATTGGCGCAATCTGCTGATGGTGCCCCCCGAGGCCGAGTGGGTGATGCAGGAACGCTTCGCGGTCTTCGGCCTGCGCCTGGACATCCGGCGCGTGCCGCCCTCCCTGCTCAAGGCCCAGACGGACATGCGCCTGCTGACCCTGCAGAAGGAGAAGGACCTGGCCTTCGTGGGCAAGGAGGCCCGCCTGTCCCTGCAGGACGAGGTGAAAGTGGACCTCCTGAAGAAGGTGCTGCCCACCCCCAAGGTCTCGGAAGTGGCGTGGGACCTCAAGGGCGGCATCCTCTGGACCACCGCCTCCTCCATGAAGACGCAGTCGGCCCTCATCGCGCTGTTCATCAAGTCCTTCGGACTTGAACTGCAGCCCCTGGCCCCGCTGCTCCTGGCCGGGCGCATGCTGCCCCACGTGCCCGTGGAATCCCTGATGGCCCTCGACCCCCTTGATCTGACGCTGGAGAATGCATGAAACCGATGGAACTCATTGAACAGGGCCGGTTCCTCGGCGAGGAGTTCCTGCTCTGGCTGTGGATGCGGGGCCTCAAGGACGGCGGCACCAGCGGCCTGGACGGGGACCAATCCGCCTGCTTCGTGGACGACGCGATGCAGCTGGTCACCGAGCGCGGCGACGTCAAGGAGCTCAGCCTGCGCAAGGGCAACCCCGCGGAGAGCCGCGAGGCCTTCGAGGCGCTGTCCCGGGGCATGCGCCCCGCCAAGGCCAAGGTTCGCCTGCTTTCCGGCGACATGGAATGGACCTTCACCCTGGGCGCGGCCGGTCTGGAGATCAGCACGCTCAAGCTGCCTCCCACCCAGGCCAAGGATCCGCAGGGCAGGGTGGCGGACCGGATCTTCCTGCTGGAGGAGGGCACGGCCCACCTCGAGCGCCGCTTCCAGGCCTTCCTGGAGGCCCGCACGCAGGACCCCGACGCCATGGAGGAGGCCCTGCGCGAGTGGGTGCGCCAGTCCCTGGCTGGAACCGGCATCGAAGACGTGCCATGGGAGGGCTGAGGCCCTTCAGGACCTGCGCGGCCTTCGCCGCCGCCGGGATCATCGTCCTGGCGGCTCCCGCCACGGTTGAAGTGCGCGGCAAGCTTCCCAAGGGCGGCGCGGCCCGCATCCGGCTCGTGTACCGCCAGGGCGTCCAGGTGGAGTCCAAGGCCCTGCCCAAGCGCTTCCTGGCCGAACGCGGCGAGGCCTGGGCGTCCTTCCAGGAGCTCACCCCCGAAGGGCGCCAGTGGGTGCTGAGGACGCTGTTCCCCGAGGACCGCTGGACCGCGGGCGAGGTGCGCCACAAGGTCCGCTACCCCGAGCTCGAATCCGTCTGGCTCATGTCCTCCCTGTTCATGGGGCACGGCCAGCACTACGACAAGCTCCAGGCCGCCAATCCGTCCAACCCTGAGAAGCTGCGCGTAGGCGACCTGTGGGTGATCCCCCACGCCCTCCTCGCCAAGGAGCTGGGCGGCGCCGGCGACGTGAAGGTGGATCGCAGCCAGCCCGAGGACGAGCTGGACGACGAGGCCAAGGTGGCGGCCTACCGCGCCCTGCTGACCTTCGAGAAGGACGAGGAGGGCCCCTACGCCGCCTACCACATCCGCAAGGGCGAGGCCCTGTGGACGGCCGCGGTCATGCGCTACACCGACCGGGTGGACCCCAAGGGCGTCAACGACCTGGCCGTGGAGATCGCCCGGCGCAGCGGCATCACCGATGTGCGCGGCATCCAGCCCGGGCAGCTCGTCAAGATCCCCATCGCGGCCCTGGCCGACCCCTTCCAGCCCGAAGGCACCGCGGCCCTGGCCGAGGAGCGCGAAGTGCGCGCCGAGGTGCGCCGCACGCCCCGCATGGAGGCCGGCCCGCGCCTCAAGGGCACCCGCATCGTCCTGGACGCGGGCCACGGCGGCGTGGATCGCGGCGCCGCGGGCAACGGCGCCTGGGAGTCCGACTTCGTCTACGACATCACCATGCGCGTGCGCCGGATCCTGGAGCAAGACACGGACGCCATGGTCTCCAGCACCATCCGCTACCCGGGCCTGGGCTTCGGCGTGCGCGAGCGCATCACCCGCCCCAGCGGCGAAGCCGAGATCCTCACCACGCCGCCCTTCGCCAACGACGGCGAGAGCCCCAACGCCGTGAGCGTGCACCTGCGCTGGGTGCTGGCCAACGATCTCTTCGCGAGCTTCGCCCGGTCCGGCGATCCCCTGAAGACCCTCTTCATCAGCTTCCACGCCGACAGCCTCCACCCCACGGCCCGGGGCACCATGGTCTACGTGCCCGGCGCGTCCGGTGTGCCGGCCACCTTCTCCCTGGGCGACCGGCGGGCGGCGAAGGTCAAGGAGATGAAGGTCGGCGCGCACGTGCGGTTCACGTCCAAGGAGAAGCTCCAGGGCGAGGCGCGCAGCCGCCTGTTCGCGGAGGCCCTGCTCAAGGCCCTGCGCAAGGACGACATCCCCATCCACGGGAACCGGCCCATCCGCAACATCATCCAGCGCGCGGGCAAGAGCTTCGTGCCGGCGGTGATCCGGTTCAATTCGGCGGCCACGAAGGTGCTCATCGAGGTGGCGAACCTCACCAACGAGGAGGACGTGGAGAACCTCAAGGATCCCGATTTCCGGGAGCGGTTCGCGGCGGCGGTGGTGAAGGCGGTGAAGGCGTACTATCGGAACTAGGAGGTCGCGGTGATCGTCCACGCGCGGATCAACCAGATCGGGTGGGTGCATCTCTGGGTTTCGCGGGAGGCCTATGAGGAGGGGGAGGCTTCGGCGCACTTCTTCAACGGGCGCACGGACCCGCGGTGGGCGGAGGTGGAGCTCTCGGAGGAACAGCGGGCGGCGCTGGAGGCGGGGGAGCTGGTGGCGCTGGAGGATCCGGGCTACTTTGCGGACGAAGCGTGAACGGCTCCGGGATGGAATTCGGGGGGGTGGTTTCTTAGGGAAAAAGATAGGTACGCCGAGTTACGCCGAG